>VYCX01000336.1 GCA_009843725.1 Boseongicola sp. SB0675_bin_26 | reverse complement strand
AAGGCTTCAAGTCACGAAAGTCAACACCGCCAGGTCCAATTGCGAGCTGCTCAAGTGACAATGATCTTCGTAGCGCCATAACGGACAAAAAGCTGGCGCCCGCGTCGAAGTTCCGCATCACCTGATCTTAAGTGTCTCGATAAACAAGGTCGCAGACTCACCTCCCACCAAACGAACACACCTCTCAAGGTCTCTCACTCAATATGCGCTATGAAGAAGAACTCACAGCTCGGCTCAATGCTTGCGGCAAGGTCGACCCCGGCAGCCTCAAGCGCAGAGTACGCTCATCCTCGCTCACCGCAATCCGCCATGCGCCGTCCAGAGGACTACTCCATGCAAATTGCCAGCAATTCCCAGGTTTTCACTACATCCGTTCCGCCAAAGAGGGCCGCCTACCGATTCATGCAGCACCGCTTGTATTTTCGGCCACTGCCACAATAGCAAGGATCGTTGCGACGCATCTTCCGCCTGCCCATGTCTCGAATCGACCGTTGCTTTGTCCAAGCACGTGCAACATGCTCCAACCCCGGATCTTCTCTCCATTCCCCTGACAGCTCTGCCACAAGTCGAATGGATCCCGTTGGCGCCATGGCGAGCCCGAACCAGCTGTTGGCTTTCTCTGTATACTTCCTCGCCTCGCAGTGCTGACGCAACCTAGATTCAGATGAAGAATCAAAGTCTCGACTGCAATGGACAGTTAACCCGGTGGACGCTTCGGAAATCCCGACCACCATGTTGTGAGAGCCGCCATCGCGCGCTGACCGCTTTAGCATTTCACGGATGCCCTCGTTGATCTTCTCGACTGCATCTTCACCCAGTTCAAGCAACATGAATCCAAGGCCTATCGCTGGGGATTCCTCCTTGTCTTCGATTTCTGACAGGATGCGTGCAAACGGCGTTCCCTCGAACCGGGTCAGGATGCCATCCGGCGTTGCGTTTCCCGGCATGCCTTCACGCCGGACGCCCATGGCGATATCGAGGTCAGATGACACGTCGTCATCAATCATTGCCAAGTCCAAGTCGCTCTCGAACCACAAGTTGCTTTTGAGGTGATACGACAGGATCATATGCTCATGACCCGCCATGATCTTCTCGCCGAAGTGCGCCCGAACTCTAAGGTAGCTCAGAAACCTCAATGGCGAACGAAGAAACTCGGACATTGCGTCGAGCGCAAAAACGTCTGCAACCAGCGGAGAGACGATTCGATCAGAGGACTTTTTCTTCAGGAATTGGCGGGCCTGAAACGCCAAGGCCGGGTAATGATCGGCGACTACGCTTATCGGAAAGACAGTGCGTGGTCGCATTGGCAACTCGATCTGTCGCCCGTCTCTGCAACGCAATTTGACGGACTGATCGCAAAGCCACTCAGAACATTTATGCGCCTGGTCGACAGACTCCTGCACGGCCTTCTTGAAGTCATCACGCAGGGCGCCATCATTCCCCTTTCGCGCCTCCAGCGTCAGCCGCTTGGACTTCGCCTGCACGATCACGACCCGGTCACCAAAAATGACCAGGACGTCAATCTCGCCAAGCGTCTTCCCTTTGGACTTGTAGATTTCCACATTCTTGAACACCCTGTGTGAGCCGAATACAAGCGCCAGTCGTTCGGCTGAAAAGCTCTCGGCAAAGTGGCCGCGATGATCAAGGGCGGTCGATCTGTATGATGCGTCATCGCACATCCAATAGAACGGAGCTTCGTATACCGCTTCTGACAATCCGTAGAATTGAAGAAGCAGGAACGCATCATTGCCTTGCCGCAAAATGGGAAAGGCGTATGCGGCGTTGAAGGCAGCCAAAGAGCTGAAGCCCTGATTGCATTCATCGTCAGGTACCGTGAACGCGGTCACAAATGCCCTGACTTCATCAACCGGTTCGTCGATGCGGCTGGCAAGTTCCGCGCAGGAAAAGGTGAATCCCGGGAGCAGTGTCCACTCTTCCTCCGACCGTTCCTTAAGTGAGACAAGCGTCTTGCGGAGGCGGTCACCCAGGATGTCGGCGACTCCCTTGCAAACGGACCTCGCGATCTCCAATCGAACGCCTTTCTTCTCCAGAAGCCAATTGGCGTCCGCTGCGTATTTCTGGCTGGCAAGGTCGCGGTATTGAAAGGTGTACGCGGATTCACTGCCGTAGAAGATTGCCTCCCGGAGGAATCGGCCAAGCGCGAGATTGTTGGAGCCGCGGTCAGACGGTCCGGCGCACTTTCTTTCTTCTTCAGGGAGAGCCAACATTGATCGGTGCAGTTCCGCCAGAAGAGTCTCCGCCTTCTGAAGGTAAAGGGAGTGATCTTCAGGCTCCGGAAGGGAGAAGTCGATCGGACCTCGCATCGCGAGACCGATGAGCGTCGTGATCTCGGTTCGTATCAGTCGTGAACGAGACCGTATCTCGGCCAGCTCGTCTGCCGAAAGACGATCCCCGAACCGAACGAGGGTATCACGGAAGCAAATCGTTGCCAAAGCATGGATGAAGCCCTTCGACAGGCAAAGCGAAGACAACTCTTCAAATATGGCCTGTTCAGTGCGCACTGCTCAAAAGCACTTCCAATGCATATGCCGCGCCATCTTGTACCGAAGCGACAGCAGCCATCATCATGGAGCCCATTGGATGAAAAGCAAGGTTCTTTGCAAGGGGTCGCCGACGATTGGAGAGCGCTTATCGAGCCGCATGCCAGTAATCTTCGTGGCCAGAAGGCTACTTGGGCATCTCCCGGACCGGCCCGACCAACCTTTCCCGACGCCAAAGCGTGAACTTTCAACGCACTCACCCGAACCGAATCGAGCGCTCGCTGCAAGAGGGTCCAACGGGTCGTCGGTGTTGCTTGCAATGTGTTGGCCGGTTGGCGAACTTCGCGGGTCTCGCGACCAGGTCAACAGCCTCAACGCAGTCGCGTCCAAACGTGCCGCAAACTGACGGACTGCACTGCCGGTGCTTCTTTCCTCGTCTGAAGTCAGGAGACCAACCGCGCGGCACCGGAGGGGCTGGACCCGTACCTGGTCTTTGCTGGTGAACTGTACCCCCTGCCTCCCAGGCCGTCATGAAGGGGTCCCGCTGACTATACGTTGAGGATAGAGCCCGAAAGCCGCTAGTCCATAGGTCAACATTGCGGCCGGGGAAAGACCAATTCACGCAACAACATGGCCCCGCCTTACTACCGTGGAGGCACTCGATCCCAAGGAGGAACCTACACCGCATGGCAAGTTTTTCGGCACCGGAGTCAAAAAAGACTGTCTCCGCACCGCACCGCTCTGATCGGTCTATGTGGAATTCTTGTACGTAGCCCTGTCTTCCTGCCGCCTGGACCTTAATTGTTCGATTTGCTGCGACTCTTTTTCTCGATCGCCGCTGTCGTAGCCGTCCAACTTCAATTCTCGTTGCCCTCTCGCAACGAGTTGCCAATCCTCGCGCAGCCTTTTCAAAGACTCCGCCGTCTGTATCTCAGGACTCCAGGCACCAAGCCTAGTGACGCCCTTTGGCAGGCGATAAGTGTAAGTGATCATCTCTGCCTTCCTGCTGCGTGGATGACGCTTCCAACTCACTTCAACCTTGAATTCTTGATCTACGATGCCCTCAGTGTCTGACAGGAACGATTTCATTTTTTGCCCCGGCCGAAGGACGCTAATATTTTTCAGAGGGACTTCGTTTTCTCCACCCTCGTCGGCCTGCTTCGGTTCGGGGTCAATCCCAACTAATATGTCATACGCCGGCGCGTTCCCAGAGTTTTCCACAATCAAGTCACAGTGCACCATGGACCACAAATTTGGCTGGATAGTTGCGGTCACCTGCGGTTGCGACGATGCCCGCGCCAACCGAATTGTCGCCCACGCTAGCACCCAAGTGAGCAGAGCGAGCACAATCGTCGCCAACATTGTGACGAAAGGAACGACACTGCTGATCCAGATACCCTAGCCATCCATCGCAATATTCCCCCGGTAGCCATTGTCATGAGGACGCGCACCGATGCCCTCTCACTAGAAAAACTACGGCGCCCCCGTCCTTACGTGCTCCGCGGCGATTTTCGCGATGCTCTTTGAACCGTGAGCGATAACGCATCCCTTGTCAGGGTTGGCAAAAAAGCAGATCCCGGCGAGTTCCATGAGCACCTTTCCGTTAGGCAAACCGGAATCCGTCGTTCCGACAGCTATGTTCCATACGCCAGCACCCGACGTTCCGGACCACACCCTGTGCGTAACTCCCTTGCCATGAAGATCCTCAATCTCCTTCACCGCCGTTCCGGGCAACCCGTTCCTCCATTGCGTTGGACGCGAGTACTTTGTTGTCTCTGACGGCAACTCAAGGTAGTCATGACCGAGTCTTTCCGCGGTGACATTGACCTGAGTGTTTGTCGCAATGATCGCCAGCGACCCTCGGCTTCCGTCTGTATGGCCGTGGATTATCCGACTCGCTTCGAAACGTATCCCGTTGATAATGGAAATCATCCACGGATTCATCTTCTCGATGTGCGCTTCCTCTCCTTCCGACCAACGCACCTTGGCGAGATTGTAGGCGACCATTCCCCAGCTGTTGAGAACATTCCATTCGTCGTTGCTTAATGGAATGATTGCGATGTCTGGCCCCTCTTCCGAGTCATTGTTGAATCCATCGGTCGTGCATCTTCTGGATGGCAAGTCGATACGCATGACATCTCCACCCTGTCGGAGCCTTCTCGACGGAACGAATATTGAGACGCTTGTGTCACTCTTCGTATTGTTGCCTCGTTTCAGTACATGCCCTGCCGTCAACACGCCAAAGACATCATCATCAAGTTGAACCAAGACACCTGTCCCCGGGTTCAAACACCGCAGGTCTATGCAATCCCCCGCGACTCCCGCATTGCCTATGACCACAGTAAAGCGCGAAACACGCTCTTGGGCCGCTGCCATGACTTGTGCTGCCGTTTCCTCGTCAAAGTCTCCGAGGTTCTGTACTTCGCAATTTGGTTGCGTTATTGCGCCGCCGAGAAGCCGCTCGCTCCACAAACCTGGGCTGAATTTCATTCTTTGTCCTTTCATCACTGCAATGGGTACAACACAAAAGCGATGCCAATCGTAGACGTCACTAACGCAACGTCATGCAAGATTCTGCAAGGACCAAATGTTGCCGGCTTGTCCCTCTGAATGACCATTTTTGCAAGATATGGCCAATGCTGAACTCATGAATGACAACATGTTGCGTGCTGTCTAGTCAACGGGATCAGCCCCAAGGTTTGTTGAATTTCGTAGGTTCCAGCTGGAATGTTGAGTCCATCACTTCGCTTCCACACCCTTCTTTCCGTTTCGTGATTTCGATGCCGCGTCGCCGGGCGGAACGTCACCAAGTCCTGGATCTTGCGGCTCTCCCGGGTTTCGTGCACCCGGCCTTCTCGTTCGCCGCAATCGTGGCGCAACCGAACGGAATCGAAACCGTGACATCCGCTGTCACCGGCTGTCGGCCTGATTCCCGCAGCTCCCAGGCCAGAGCGGCGTCAGGCCCCGTGCAGCCGCAACGCATGACCTCGTTCCAGTGGCCGGGCTCCAGGCCGCACTTCATCAGACGATCATTCAGATCATCGGTCCGGGGCAGGCAATGCTGCGCCGTCTTCGGTGCGAGTCCGCGCCCCGGATTACGCAAACGTGCGGTGCTCGTCAGTGCGTCGCCGCGCCAGGGTCCGCGAGCCGCACATCGAATGAAAGGAAACGGTCGAACAGCGCGGACTTGCGCCACAGCAGTTCGTGCGGAAGCTCGGCGAGGTCGCATTCCACCAGCCCGAACCAACGCAACGGATCGAGGATGTGCCGGGCGAACATCGTCGCCGCCGCAGGCCAGCGCACCGTTTCAAAGTCCTCGTCAGGCACGGCGCATAGGGTGGTGAGCGTGTGCGTGTTTCGCCATTCGTCACCAACCTCGGACAGCGACCACAGGACTATGCCGACATCGCCTTGCGGCCACCACCCGGGCAGGCCGCGCGGCCGTCCGGCCACGTGCTTCGACAGATCCATGTGCCAGCACGCCTGACGGAACAGCAATGCCTGGAGCGCGCCCCGGGCACCAGGTTCGAGCATCGCGCGCCCTGCCGGCGTCAGGTCGAACCACAGCACGGATGCGTCCAGCAGCCCCGCCATCTCCACCACCCGGCGCAGCAGATGCAGCTCCCCGACCGCCTGCTCGCGATACGTCTTCCCCGCCCGCAGCCGTTCGGTCGCCTCAAGCCCCGGCCAGGACATCAGGGCGCGCAACCGTTTCACGTCCGTCATCCTGAGGTTGCCGTTCGTCCCCGTCCACAGCGTGTCCCCTCCACCCGCTTCGCCGAGAAGGACCAGCGCATTGCAGACGAACGCGGATCCGGCCAGTTCCGTCTCGGAAAGGTCGTCGGCAAGACGCACGGCGCTGTCTTCCGCCAGCGGGTCGGCGCCCAGCGCCTCGGCGCTTTTCGCATCAAGCAGCGTCCACACCGGCTCCACGCCGCCGGGCCAGTCCGATATGTCAAGTCTCGCCACTGCCGTTCCCTCGACGGGCCGTCCCGTCGCCCCGTGTTGCCTTTGCTGCCACGACCGGCGGTGTCCAGCCCACGTTCAACGCATCGCGAAGCTGAGCGTCTTCACATTCGCCGACGCTGGCCTGATCACGCAAATTGACGGGCCTGTCCGGAAATTTTCGCTATCGAGAACGCTCGCGAGAGCTTGCCAGATTGCAAACCTGCTGATCACGCAAACCCATGATCGCGTCACGCGTGAAGAGCGCGACGGCAAGATTCGACTTGCCCCCCGCCTCACGCGCCAGGAACCACGAACGGGCGGTTCGCCTGCGTCCCGTCCGTCAACGCAACCGAATCGGGAGAAAGACCATGCCCAAACGACGACTGACCCAAGCCCTCGTCGACGCCCTGGAGCCCGACGGCTCCGTCCGCGAGTTCCGCGACACGCAGCTCCGCGGCTTCGGCGTCCGGATCATGCCCTCCGGCCGAAAGTCGTGGTTTCTCCACGCCCAGAACGACAAGCGGCGCAAGTGGACGAAGCTCGGAGAGGCCGCAACGATGTCCCTTGCCAAGGCCCGGACGCTCGCACGCGCCCGCCTGGCAACGCTCCGGAACCGCAATCCGGCCCGCACGCCCGACGCCTCGGCCGAGATCCCGTTCGAGGACGTCGCCGAGGCCGCCTTCCGGCGGCACGCCCGGCTCTGGAAGCCCGGCACGATGGAGGTCAACAGGCACTACCTGAAGAACCAGATCCTTCCGAATTTCGCCGGCCAGCCGGTCGCCGCGATCACGCACGACGACGTCCAGAAATGGTTCGCCTCTCTCCGGCCGACCCCCGCCACCGCCGACCGGTCCTTGCCCGTCCTGTCCGTGATCATGCAGGAGGCGGAGAGGCTCGGCTATCGCCCGGAGGACAGCAACCCCTGCCGCAACGTGAAGCGGCACCGGCGCCGCGGCCGGGACCGCTTCCTGTCCCGGGAGGAGGCCCGGCGCCTCGGCCGGGCGCTGGCGAATCGTGACGGCCACATCCTGGCCGCCGCCGTACGGCTGCTTATCCTGACCGGCTGCCGCAAGAGCGAGATCATGACCCTGAAGTGGCGGGACATCCGCGACGGCCGCCTCTTCCTGAGGGACAGCAAGACGGGACCAAGAGTCGTCTGGCTGTCCTCCGCCGCCAAAGAGATCCTGGACGGACTGCCAAGAAGGCGCGTCTGGATCTTTCCGGGGCGGAAGAGGAACAGGCCACTCTCGGCGCAAGGCCTGAACAGCTTCTGGCGGGACCTGCGAGACGAGGCGGGCCTCAAGGACCTGCGCCTGCACGATCTTCGTCACTCGTACGCGACCCTGGCCCTGCAGGCCGGCGAGACCGTCCCGACCATCGGCCGCCTTCTCGGCCACAGCGATCCGAACACGACCCTGAAATACGTGCACCTTGCGGACGAGACCGTGCGCGAGTCCGTCGACACCGTGGCGCGGGTCCTGGGCTGGGAGCCTCGGCCATGACGCGGCGGATGCGGCTCAGCGACGCCGGGATCCTGCACTTCAGGCCCGGCGGGAAGGAGTACACGGTCTGGGACACGGTCGCGCCCGGCCTCGGCGTGCGCGTCCGCCCCGCCGGGTCGCGTGCATACGTCGTCCTGCTGAGGGGC
Source organism: Boseongicola sp. SB0675_bin_26 (assembly GCA_009843725.1). Taxonomy (GTDB): domain Bacteria; phylum Pseudomonadota; class Alphaproteobacteria; order Rhodobacterales; family Rhodobacteraceae; genus JAJEFO01. The sequence continues at coordinate 1,982 of VYCX01000336.1, read as the reverse complement.
CCCGGCCCTTCCAAACGCGTCTTTCTGGGCTCCGCATTGCTGAAGAGCGTCCGCGAGGCTCGCAGGGAGTGCCTCCTGATCCAGCTGGAAGGGGGCGCCGCCGGAGCCGGGGCCGGTCCGCCGCCCGGGGTCCCCGCGCCACTGTTCCGCGACTTCGTCGCCGACCCCTGGATGGCCGTCAGGCGCGGCAACTGGAAGCCGTCGACTCTGAGAGGCGTGGAGTCGCTGCTCCGGAGCCAGCTGCTTCCCGCGTTCGGGGACCTCCCGCTCGACCGGATCGCCCGGGCGGACGTGGACGCCTGGTTCGAACGCGCAAGCGCCAGGTCGCCGGGCAACGCAAACAAGGCACTGGCGCTTCTCCGCCAGGTCATGAACCACGCGGTCGACGACGGCCATGTCGACAGGAACCCCGCCCGGCTGACAAGGAGCAACCCGAGACCCCGGCTCACGAGGTTCCTGTCGGCGGAGGAGATCGTCCGCCTTCACGAGGCGCTCGACGCGTGCGTGGCCGAGCGGCCCGACCGCGAGATGCAGGCCGAGATCTTGCGTCTTTTGCTCTACACGGGATGCCGAAAGAGCGAGATCAAGGACCTGCGCTGGTCCGAGGTCTGCGGCGACACGCTCCGTCTCGCCGACGCCAAGACCGGCCCGCGGACCGTGTTCCTGAGCGCGGACGCGCGCGCCGTCATCGAACGGCAGCGTCGGGCAAGGGAAGGAACCTTCGTGTTCCCCTCGCCCGTCGTGCCGGGGAAGCCCCTGGGCAACGAACTGTCGCTGTGGCACCGGGTCCGCGAGCGGGCCGGCCTCGCCGACGTCCGGCTGCACGACTTGAGGCATACGTACGCCTCCCAGGCCGTCATGAGCGGCGTTCCGCTGCCGGTCGTGGCCCGGCTCCTTGGTCACAGCGAGCCGCGGATGACAATGAGATACGCTCATGTCGGGGACCGCGAGATCGTCGAAGCGGCCGAGAGGATCGGCCAGGCGATCACGCGGGTGCTGGACGGTCCCGGCTGACCGCCAGGGTCATTCGGCAGCTGCCGAAGGAAGCCGGAGAGGGTCGCCGCCTGTCGTCTTGGCGGCGGCTGCAGCGTCCGCACCATCACCATGCGCAGCGGTCCGGCTTGCTCGACTCGCATTGGGTTCCGGCCACTTCCGGCGCATCCTTCCACCGCGAATCCGCGCCCGTCGGCCTGCCACCGCAGCCGACATGGGATTCAGGCAGTTTCAACGGAATCGGCCGGGTTCGCTTCACGGCTTCCAAACCCGGCCTAGCGACGGGAATGACGAATTTCGCAGTGCCGGATCGGCATCAGATTTGTATGCCGTTTAAGCTGACAGTTTCAACGTTATGACCTTCTCAGGGTGCCGCAAGACCCCCTGTGACCATACCTGTCCGTTGCCGAATATGCCCATGTCATCACGGCTCAACAGAGCATCCCCGAGAGGCGGACTGCGGCACCCCGGTAGGGGTGCCGCAGTCGAGCCAAGTGTGTTGACATTTGGCTGCGATTCCGTGTCAACTGGAGCATGTCTGCTAACTCAGCAATTTCGTCCGCGAAACTCGTCGCGCGTCTCAGGATGTCGCTCACGGCGCGGACCGTCGACACGCTCCAGCCCAAGGACAGCCCCTACATCGCATGGGACGACAGGCTCACCGGATTCGGCGTCCGCGTTCACCCGTCCGGCCTGCGCTCGTACCTCGTCAACTACCGTGCCGGCGACCGCGGCCGGAAGGCGCCGAACCGGAGGATCGTCATCGGGCGTCACGGCCTCATCACCGCCGACCAGGCGCGCCGCCGCGCAAGGGAGATCCTCGGTCGCGTCGCCCTGGGCGAGGACCCGCTCGCGGATCGCGCGCGCACCCGTTCCATCCCGACCTTGCGCAAGGCCTTCGAGAACTGGCTTGCGGTCGGACCCAAGCGCAGGGACAGCACCGTCGCCAGCTACCGCCGCACCGTTCACAGGGATCTCGGCGACTGGCT
>VYCX01000076.1 GCA_009843725.1 Boseongicola sp. SB0675_bin_26 | reverse complement strand
GCGGCAACGCACGTCGTGAAGCGTAGACAGCAGGTGACGAAGCGGCGTGCAGCCTCGAAATCGTTAAACCGTTGACGCCTTCATTGTTAAGCTTGTGGGGGCAGTACCGGAAGCGCCGCTACAGGCGAGGCGCAACGGGTCGTCCGGGGTCGTGGATCGGCGCAGAGTCACGGGATGGACCGCCAGGGAACCTGGGAGATCCTGCTCCTGCCCGCGTTCAGGAAAGCTGGATTGGGGAGTGCGAGCGAAAAAAATCCTGACCCCGGCCCGTCGTCTGGCCTGCACGACGGCGGGAGCGCCGATGGCGGACACGAACCCGGAAGGCGCCTGCGGAGCCGGCTGGCGAAAACAATGAGCCGAAGGACATGCGGGGGCAGGAAGTCGTAGCGCCCTGATAGTACCTTTGAAGGCGGGGAACCGTGGCCATCGGGACCCGTCGGAGGAATGCGGAGCGTCACTTGTACAGACCCACTGGTGGGAAACGATGGAGGAAACACTGAGTTCCAGGAACACGTACACGAAACAGCAGTGGATAGCCGAACAGGCGAAGGAGCATCCGCACCGGGTGTTCACGTCCCTGCACCACCTCATCGACGGCGAGTGGATGCGCGAAGCGTATCGCCGCACGCGCAAGGATGGAGCGACGGGCATCGACGGCGTGACGGCTGCCGACTACGAGAAGGACCTTGAGGCCAATCTTGATGACCTCCTGTCCCGGATCAAGTCGGGCCGCTATCTCGCGCCGCCGGTGCGACGCCACTACATCCCGAAGGCGGACGGCACGAATCGCCCTCTCGGCATTCCGACGTTCGAGGACAAGGTGGCGCAGCGGGCGATCCTGATGCTGCTGGAGCCGATCTACGAGACGGACTTTCTTCCGTGCTCGCACGGCTTCCGGCCCGAACGGTCGGCTCACGATGCCCTCAAGGCACTTCGCTCGGGCATCATCGAGCAGCGGCAAAGGTGGGTGATCGATGCGGATTTGAAGGCCTACTTCGACTCGATCTCGCTCACTCACCTGCGGTCATTCCTTGACCTGCGGATTAAGGACGGCGTCGTAAGGCGCATGATCGACAAATGGCTGAAAGCGGGGGTGCTCGAAGAGGGCATCGTCCACAGGCCGGTTGCTGGCACTCCCCAAGGCGGGGCGTCATCTCACCGACTCTCTCCAACATTTTCCTGCATCATGTGCTGGACAAGTGGTTCGAGGAGGAGGCGAGGCCGCGCTTGCGCGGCAACTGCCAGCTGGTGCGATACGCTGACGACTTTGTCGTCGCCCTCGAAGACTGCCAAAGCGCCAAGCGGCTGCTTGACGCGCTGGGCAAACGTCTCGGTCGATACGGGCTGACGCTCCATGAGACCAAGACGCGCTTTGTGGACTTCCGCCGGAGGCGTCCCTACGGGCGTCACTGGATGGCATCGGCCACGACATTCGACTTTCTCGGCTTCACCCACGTCTGGGGGCGGTCGATGAAAGGCAAGGACGTCGTTCGCCAAGTCACGGCGAATGGCCGCTTCGCCCGCGCGCTGCAATCGGTGCATGACTGGTGCAAGAGCAACCGTCACCTGCCGACCAAGGAGCAGCATGACTACCTTGTTCGGGTGATCCGGGGTCACAACGCATACTTTGGTCTGACGGGCAACGGCAAACGTCTGGGGTGGTTCCGCTACCAGGTCGCTCGCACATGGCGGAAGTGGCTCACACGCCGCAGCCGCCGCAGGAGCCTGGACTGGGACCGGATGAACGAGATTCTCAAGCGATATCCCCTGCCATCGGTCAAGATCGTGCGCTCGTGGCAGTCGTCGTGAGCGAACCTGTCATGTGAGGAACCGAGTGCGTCAGTTGCGCACGCTCGGGTCTGTGGGGGGAGGGGCTCGGCAACGACCCCTCCTACCCGGCCAACGGGGGTAACCATTCGGACGAACGGTTACCAAAGCACGGCGTTCGGAGAACCCGTGGAAATTCGTAGGAACGCGCATCAGAAACCCCGCTAAAGCAGGATTTCCTTGAACCTCTACTACCAACGCCATCACCGAACTTTCAGAGTCCAGAGCCTGGCGGAACGGTTACGTACCATCTGAATTTTCGGCAAGCCGTACTCGATTCGCGGAGAAGGGAGCGTTGGAGCGATTCGACCTGGATCGACGTCTGCCAGGTCGACCCGCTTGATCCGCAGCACGTGAGCGAGGTGGCCAGAGCGGTCCCTGCGCGGCTCTAGTTGCGCTGCGCCGAGCGACGATCCATGGAATCCAGAGGGCACAGCCTCACCGCCAAAAGGTGCAAACCCCGGTTGTCCCGAGAAAGGGATTCGTGCAAACGATTCACAAAACTGAGGTCACCTGCAGATCGTCACTGTCATCCCAGCTGATTGCTTGTCTGAATGGATTCGGATGGCTAGCCGACTTCTGACGGTGATTGCTCGGGCATTTCGCGATGCACCGCCGAATTCGCAACATTGTTTCGAAGCGATTTCGACAGCGTTAAAGAGCGCGATCATGCAAGTCACCACGTCGCCACGCAAGAGAGAGGATGATTCTGTCCAGTTAATTCGCGCAGATCAGACCAGAGATTCAGCGTGACGACAGTCGCTTTCAGATTGAGTTGCGGTAGGCATCGTTTTGCGACCCACGATGCGCGGACCTACGCCTTCATTGCGCTGGCCCCGACAGCGCGTTCACCCGACACGAATGCGTGCGAAGCCCTCATTGCGCTGCAATTGTGCCGGACCTGCGCCGCTTTCGTCCCGCATGGAGCAAGACTTCCGGTTCGCCTGCTCTCGATGCCCCCGCTGCCGAATTGCCGCGCTGCCTGAAGCCATGTCGCCGATCACGCACCTGTACCTTGGTTTCTCGATGATTTCGGGGCCGCTATGGCGGCTCGTCCTCCGGAGGCGGGTGAAGGTCGGCAAGGAGTCGTCGGTGCGCCTTCCGGAAAGGTTCGGCTTCTATCGGCGGCAACGTCCCGAAGGTGTCCTGATCTGGTTCAATGCGTTATCGGTTGGCGAATGCCTGGCTCTTCTCCCGCTGATAGAAAGAGTGCTTGAGGAGCTGCCGGATGCACATGTGCTGCTGACAAGCTGGAACGCGGCATCAGAGGTCGCCCTCACGGCGGCAAGACCGCCGGACCGTTGCATCCACGTGTTCCAGCCCGTGGACACCGTCCAGGCCGTCAGAAGGTTCCTGGATCAATGGCGACCGGACGTCGCCGGATTCTACGGACTGGATTTCTGGCCTCGGCTGATGATCGAGACCGGCAGGCGCGGCATTCCGATGATGTTGGTTGACAGCAGGATGCCGGACGGGAGTTTTCGGAGACGGAAGCGGTTCGCAGGCCCGATGCGCGATATTCTTGGACTCTTCGACCGTCTCCTCCTGCAGGACAAGGCCAGCGTTCCCAGGTTCGTCGCGCTCGGCGCAGACGCCACGAAGATCTCCGTCGTCGGGGCGCTCAAGTCTGCAGCGCGACCGCTGCCAGCCCCGGAGAAGGAACTTGCAGAACTTCGGCAGCAGATCGGCGGGCGGCCGGTCTGGCTTTGCGCCGCAACACATCGAAGCGAACATCCAGCGATCGCGGAGGCTCACGCCAAGGTGATCGAGGAGATCCCGGAAGCACTGCTGATTCTCGCGCCTCGCCATGTTCGGGACGCGGACGAGGCGGAGGCGCATCTGCGGAAACGGTTCGCGCATGTAGCCCGGCGCAGCAGAGAGGAAAGGATCGACAGGATCACACAGGTCTACATTGCCGATTCCATCGGGGAGATGGGCCTTTGGTACCGGCTCGCTCCGGTTTCGTTTGTTGGCCACTCGCTCGCGCCGGGCCTCGAAGGCAAGAACCCGTTCGAAGCGATTGCGCTCGGTTCCTGCGTTCTCCACGGACCGGAAACATCGTTTTTTGCCGAGAGCTATCACGGTCTCGGACAGGCAGGAGGCGCGATCAAGGTGGACAGTGCCGGAGAGCTCGCAAGCAATGCGGTCCTGCTTCAGTCATCTGCATTGCGAAAGCCGGTGCTTGAGGGCGCGACCAAGGTCGTCACCGACCGAAGGGGCGTGCTGGACGCGACCTGGGATGCGATGAGGCAAGCCGTCCCGCAGACATCCGTCGCCAGCCCGACCTTCGTCGGAGGTTTGTAACACTGACACCATGCCACACGGCATTCGTAGACCTCTTTCGCCTTGGTTCGCGCCGTTCAACACGACCCTTGCACAATGATCAGGCGGTTTCGGAGGCGTCTCGTACCGGTCAAGTTGCAATCTGCTCGTGTTCCGAACGTGTGCACCGGCAGGATCCCGAATTCCGATGAACTCGCCGTCATCTTGCGGTGCGATCTCACGCAGCGAGTGTGACGCTTGACTGACTCTTGGCCTTTGCTGCCCGCCAGAAATTGGCGCATGCGCGGCAACGGCGGCTTGGCAGACGCAAATTGGCGCGACCACATGAAGCTGCAGATTGCACCCTTCGCGTCCATCCCGGCCACACGTTCCATCGCGACAAAGTTCAGAGGTCCTGAACTCGGGGCACAAGAATTCCAACTTTCGTGATGCCATGGTTGCGGAATTTCGTCGTGTGCCCAACTCCGCACCCCTTGTTTTTATGGTTCGCGGAGGATGGCCGTCAGCGCCGACGCTTGAACAGGCCTCAGGAAATCTTGCGTGCCCTTCATGTGCCCACCTTGCTGGCGCAGCCCGGCAAAGCCCTTGTTTGTCTGCAAAATCCGGCCACAGGAAATCCGAAATCCCAATGCGAAGTCAGGACGTGTGAAGTTAACGCAAAAGAGGCGACAATATGCAGTCGATCCCCAATGCCATTTCGCGGCATCGCCGTCAGCTGTTGCGCAACCAGACAGCGACCCCATGATTCAGTCACTTTGGGCGCGGCTTCCGACGATTGTCCACCGGCTGCATGATTGCACGAGCCAAGTCGTCCGGCGTCATCCCTGCCAGGAAAGTGAACTCTTTTTCAGGCTCCGCCTTTGTCGGCTGACAAGACGAGTCTACTAAGGTCACTTGGCACTTCGCGCTTCTTGACTTCAGCCATCCCGTTTTCCATTCCCTGACGCCGGAACTCCGCGGGCGCGCGCCAAAAGGCGTCAAGAGTCAACTATTGACTCTTCGGTGCGTGTCGCCGTTAGATCCCCGCGCCAACAATCTTTGCAGTCCGGCCAATGGGCCGGGCTACCCGCTGAATAAGCCTGACCCGGCAAGGGGTAGCTCCCCGACGCCATGGCGAATAAGCGGGGACATTCTTCACTGCAAAGATGTTGGCAACGGCCCGGCACCCGCCGGGCGCGCGAAAATTCAGTGTGGGGACAAGAGATCAGTGACACTATTCATGACAAACGACGCCTCCGCGTTCCTGGCCTTGCTGGCGGTCCGGGAAGTCGCCAACGCCGCCGGAAACCTTGAGGCATCGGCAGGCCGAGCAAGCATGTAGCTCTGTGCGATCCATCCTCTTTGTCACGGGAACGCGTGCGGACTTCGGGAAGCTTGAGCCGCTGGTCGTTGCAGCGCGGGAAGAAGGCTTCTTTGTCTCGATGTTCGTGACCGGCATGCACATGCTCGAACGGTACGGAATGACCAAGGTCGAAGTGCATCGGGTACCCAAGGTCACCGTTCACGAATTCCTGAACCAACGGCCTGGAGACCCGTTGGACACAATCCTCTCCAAGACCGTCGTCGGCCTGTCCGACCATTGCTTCGAGCATCGGCCAGACCTTGTTGTCTTCCACGGCGACAGGGTGGAAGCGCTCGCCTGTGCCCTTGTTTGCGCAACGAACTACATTCGGTCCGCACACATCGAGGGCGGGGAGCTTTCGGGGACCATCGACGAGTCCTTCCGGCACTGCAACTCCAAGCTTGCGCATCACCACTTCGTGTCTTCGCAGGAAGCAGCGCGACGAGTGATGGCTCTGGGAGAGCCAAAGACTTCCGTGCACGTCATTGGCTCGCCGGAACTTGACCTGCATTCCCGGCCGTCGGGGGTGACCCTGGCCGAAGTCAGAAAGCGCTACCAGATTCCGTATGACGAATTTGGAATCTGCGTTCTCCATCCCGTCACCTCGGAGGCAGACACCATTGGAGGGCAGGCAAGATGCCTGTTCGGCCGCCTTGTCGCATCGGGCCGCAACTTTGTCGTGATTGCCCCGAACAACGACCCGGGATCGGACCAGATTCGTGCAGAAATAGATGCTCTGCCCCCAGACCGTTTCCGCACATTGCCATCGATGCGCTTTTCCCACTTTTCGGAGTTGATGAAGAATGCGGCCTGCATGGTGGGCAACTCGAGCGCGGGCGTGCGTGAGGCACCTTTCCTGGGAATTCCTTCACTGGACTTCGGCACGAGACAAAAGAGCCGGGCGCGGTCCGACAGCGTGGTGCACGTCGCTGCTGACGGTGCTTCCATTGACCGTTTCCTGCGTGAGCGCTGGGGGAGGCGGCATGATCGCGATGGAGCATTTGGAGACGGTCGCGCGGCGAGTCGCTTTGTGGCCATTCTCAAGCAGGACGGCTTTTGGCGCAGCCCACTCCAGAAGGCCTTCAGCGACAATCACGAGCAACGCAGCACCATGCTCTCAGATCATTGAAAGCTCGTTTCAATACGACCCTTGATCACGTCGAGAAGCGTGCAGGCAACGCGGTCAAAGTTTGAATTCTCATCGAAGTCCGTAACGAGCTGTGCGTATTGGCGAGCGACAACTCCGCGATGCGCGCCTGCAACCAAAGCGCCAACGTGTCGTTGCAGGGCAGCATGGTCGACACGGCGGCCAACGATCTCGTCGTAGGTCAATTTTTCATTCCACTCCAATACGCCAGGGAGCTTCCGATACCAGGCATTGCCAAAGACTAGGGCTGGCTTGCCCTGACAGATCGCCTCCCAACCCACAGTGCCGGTGATTGAAGCAACCGCCATTGCGTTCAGGGTCAGGGCGCGAGTATCGGCCCAACTGGGCAGGAAAGTGACAGACGGAATGCGGTTAAGCCGATGAAAGAACATTGGGCCTCGCATGTAGGCGCCCTGCCTTGGGTTCTCCTTCACAAGGATGCGAACACCGTCCGGAAGGACTCTCGCCAAACTCTCGATTGCAAGCGCCTGATCTCGAAATCTCCCGCCCAGCGCCGAAGTTGTCAATTCGGGCTGAAGTTGCAATGGAAAATAAATGTAGTCTCGCGAAAGGTCGATATCCTGATTCTCAAAGTTCGAAAGGTGATCAAAGTACGCAAGTGAATCCTCATGGAAAAACCTTGCAAACGGGTCTCGCCACTTCGGGAATGACCGATAAACCAGTTGTGCGCGGGAAAAGAGTCCCCAAGCGCAATATGGGTTGAGCAATCTCGCTGGTCTATTGGCAAGTAAATGAAGAAACAAGTTGACTGCAGCATTCGCGTTGACGGTTCCAGTTTCCTCTGGTTCCTGCTTTACCCCGCTCATGTAAAACAGGTCGGGCCACACTCCCTTGTCAATAGGATACGGCTTCGCATCTGGAACATCCGCGAAATGTCCCAAATTCGCAGGATCCGTCATGGTCCAGAAGCGATCAGGAAAGAGAGTTTGTCTGACGATTATTGTTCTTAAATTCAACACTTTGCACATCTGAAACAGTACGGTGTCATAAGCCAGATGAGGCACGTCAAAGAAAAGGCAGTGCGTAACGTCATGCTCGATCAGGGTCTTGCCAACGACGTCAGCGAGTATGTGATAGTAGTCCACATAGTCGTGCATCGTTCTAAGCCTGTGACTCTTGTATGTGTTGGCGTAACTGCTCACCCCTTCTTGGGAGCAGGTTCGGCATAGTGCAACTTGATCATGTCGGCGGCCTTTCCGGCAAGCGCGATCTGGATGGCGACGAGGGGATTGTATCCGAGCGCGGCCATCGAGCTCAGGTAGCTTGAGATCCGGCACCAGGCCTCGGCGTGATGCCGTGTCCGGAAGCATCCGGACACCTTCATCTTGACCTTCGCCATCCTGATCTTCCGCTCTCCGGCATTGTTGGTGAAGCTGACGTGCGGGTCGCTCATGAAGCGCAGCACGGATTCCTCGTGCTTCACGAGGCGCTCATGCAGGTTGTGCGCGTCGGACTTCGCGGTCCGCCCGCGCTTCCCTTTCGGGCGCGGCGGGATGTCGGGCAGTTCCTTGCCGCCCTGTGTCAGGATGGTCCGGTACCGCTTGCGCATGCTCCGGCATTCGGCCTCGGTCAGGACCTTGGCGTCGCTCTTGTTGATCCTGTGGCAGGCCTCGCGCAGCAGGCCTTTCAGCAGGCGCGCCCAGCGGAAGCCGTTGGACTCGATGACGAAGGCGAGTTCGCGGAGGAGATGAGCCCCGCACAGCTGATGCCTGCACCGGTCGTAGGCGAAGTAACTCGCCCAGCAGTCATGGATCAGGACGCCGGCGTAGCGGGGGATGATCCCGATCTCGTCGATCGCCTCCCTGCCGCGCTTCCGGTGCAGGAACTTCAGGGTCAGGAACCCGTCGGTGAGGACGTGGAGCCATTCCGTCCTGCCGTCGACCCGGAAGCCGGTCTCGTCGGCATGCAGGGCCGGGCGTTCCAGGAGGTGCGCGACGGCGGCCTCCTCCCATGACATGAGCGCGTCATCAAGCCGGCGCACGTAGCCGAGGCAGGTGGCCTCGGAGAGCCTGAGGCCGGAGATCGCATGGACCAGCGCGACGGCCCGGCGCAGGGAGAGCATGTGGGCGACGAGCAGGTTGACGACGAAGGCCTGGAGGCCGGCGCCGTACTGCAGCGGGCCGGGCATGTCGTCGGGGAACCTGCCCCTGGTCCGGGCCCGGCAGCCGGGGCATTCCTTGACCTCGGCGTCCACGCGGCGCTCGACGACCTCGAACACGATGTCGTGCAGGACGCGGCGCTCGCGTCCGACGGGGCCGACGCCGGACAGGTCGGCGCCGCAGGCGTCGCAGGCCTCGACGGCGACCGTCTTCTCGACGACGGCCTTCCGAAGGTTGTCGCCCGTCTGCAGGTTCGGCTTCGCGCCCTTGCCGCTGTCCCTGCCGCCGCGTCGCGCGGTCTCGTCGCTCTCCGTCTGCGACGGCGGGAGACCGGAGTTCCGGCTCGTCTTGCGGGTCGCCCTTTCCATCAGGACGGTGATCATGACGCCCAGCAGGGTGAACAGGACGCGGATGACGGCATCGACTTCCTCGGAGACCTTGCCGTCCTTCCGCAGTTCGGCAATGCGCGCCTTGGCGTCATCGAGCTCCTCGCGCAGCGACGTGCCGTTCACCGTCGCCATCACCCGGCCTCCACCGCCATGACCGCCGCCAGCACCGCCAGACGCTCCGCCTGAGGCATCGCGGCGTAGCGTCGGCCCCAGTTCTCCGCCTTGCGCTTGACCATCTGGCGATGGGTGAAGTCCCTGCCGGCGAACCGGGCCCAGTGCAGCCGGTCGGGCGCGAAGTTGAACCAGACGGTCTCGGTGACCACCGCCGCCTGGTTGTTGACCTGCAGCGACATCGAGCGCCAGCCTGCAAGGTGCGTCCCGTAGAGCCGGGACGGGTATCCGGAGATCATGACCTGGCAGTCCAGCGACTTCAGGAGCGTCAGCAGCGCCACATGCGCCGCGTCGTCGAAATCGTGCCGGTAGCGGCGCCCGGACCGCCGGGTCGCCTGCAGGTAGGGCGGGTCGCAGTAGACCAGCTCGCGGCCCTGGAACGGGAATGCCTCGAGAAAGCGCAGGGCGCATCCGTGGCGCAGCTCCACGGCGCCGTCGCCGTCGAAGCCCTCCAGGGCGCGGCGATCGAGATCGATGCCGATGTTGCGGATCGCGGGCGGCTTGCGCTTCATGATGGCGCCGCCGCCAAGGAACGGCTCGATGTACACGTCATGAGGCGGCATCGCCGCGATGATCGCCTGGCTGAGACCGGACGTGGCCTTGGAACCGAACCAGGAAGTCATCGCAGAAGCCTCTCCGCCTGCCCGAATCAACGCATGACCTCTGGATAGGCGTCGGAAGCTATGTTGTCAAATGCGGTTCCTGCAGAAGGAAGAACCGTTCACCCGGCTCGCGACAAACCAGTCACGCTACGCAAGGGTAAGCGGTTAAAGTACGACGTCGCGGCCCGATCCGGACCGGATTTCCGTT
>VYCX01000165.1 GCA_009843725.1 Boseongicola sp. SB0675_bin_26 | reverse complement strand
CACCGCTACCATCGCCTCCTTGGGCAGCGTCGGCCACAACGACTCGAAGGCCGAAGGAGAGAAGGACTCGAGCGCGGGATTGATCGACCTTGCCCAGTCCCGGCTCATCGAGAGCATCGCCTCGAAAGGATTGTTCTGATCACTCATCGGTAGGGTGCGTCCATTTCCAGGTTGCGGGCAATCTCCGCCTCCCATCGCTCGCCGTTCTCCAGGAGCTTCTCCTTGGTGTAGAAGAGTTCTTCCCGGGTCTCCGTGGCGAACTCGAAATTCGGGCCCTCGACGATGGCGTCCACGGGACAGGCCTCCTCGCAGAATCCGCAGTAGATGCACTTCGTCATGTCAATGTCGTAGCGCGTGGTGCGGCGGCTGCCGTCTTCCCGGGGCTCGGCGTCGATCGTGATGGCCTGCGCCGGACAGATCGCCTCGCAAAGCTTGCAAGCGATGCATCGCTCTTCCCCGTTCGGATAGCGCCGCAACGCGTGCTCGCCGCGTAAGCGCGGCGAAAGCGGGCCTTTCTCGTGAGGGTAGTTGACGGTCGCCTTTCGCGAGAAGAAGTACTTCATGCCAAGGCCGAACCCCTTGATGAAATCCCAAAGCAGGAAGTACTTTCCCGTGCGGTTCCAGTCGATCTGCGCCATCAGGACACCCCCGATCTGACAACGTCCCGTTCGGACATGATGTTCCGGATCCTTGCCATCAGCCCCCCATCGCCCACCGGGCATATGCACCATCGAGAAGCTCGAACTTTGCCAGGAAGGCGACGATCACCACCCAGGCCAGCGACAGAGGCAGGAAGACCTTCCATCCTAGCCGCATCAACTGGTCGTAGCGGTAGCGTGGAACGATGGCCTTCACCATCGCGAACATGAAGAAGAAGAACGCCATCTTGGCGACCATCCACGGCGGTCCGTCCGGCAGGAACGGCACGGGGCTCAGCCAGCCGCCGAAAAAGAGCAGTGACGTCAAGGCGCACATCAGGAAGATCGTTATGTACTCGCCGGCCATGAACAGGAGAAACGGCGTCGACGAGTATTCGACCTGGTAGCCCGCCACGAGCTCGGACTCCGCCTCCGGCAGATCGAAGGGCGGGCGATTGGTCTCCGCGAGAGCGCTGACCAAGAACAGGATCAGCATCGGGAAGTGCGCCAGCCAGTACCAGCTGAAGATTCCGTAGCTTCCGTCCTGGGCGCGAACGATGTCGCCCAGGTTCATGGACCCGGTGGTAAGGATCACGCCTATGATGATCAGGCCGATCGAGACTTCGTAGGAGATCATCTGCGCCGCCGAGCGCAGGGAACCGAGAAACGGGTACTTCGAGTTCGACGCCCAGCCGCCCATGATCACGCCGTACACTTCCAGAGACGACACCGCGAAGATGTACAGCACCGCGATGTTCAGGTCCGCCACGACCCACGTGTCGTCGAACGGGATAACCGCCCAGGCCATGATGGCCAGGACGAACGAGATCAACGGCGCAAGCACGAACAGGGTCCGGTCCGCGCCGGCGGGGATCACGACTTCCTTGACGACATACTTGAACGCATCCGCAACCGACTGCAAAAGGCCCCACGGTCCGACCACGTTGGGACCGCGCCGCATCTGGACGGCAGCCCAGATCTTCCTGTCTCCGTAGACCAGGAACAGAAGGCTGATCATCACGAAGGCCACGATCAGCAGCACCTGCGCGATCACAATGACAAGCGTGCCCAGCGGTGTAGTAAGGAACTCAGCCATTCGCCTTCTTGTCTCTTAGTCTCGCGCCCTTGCTCCGGGATCCTTCTAATCCCTGTTCGGCAGCAAGCGCCACCCCCAGACGGCTTCTGCCAGTCACGTCCGGTCACCCTATTCGGCCGCCAGCCTTTCTGTCGTCCTTGCACGTGCACGCGCCTGCAGATCACCCATCAGTGGCGAGGCGCGCAATACCGGATTGACCAGGTAGTGATCGGCAACCGCCGACCTGAATTCCTTCTGCATGCCGTCCGCATTGCCGCTGGTCCCGGCGATCTGCCACGCGTTCTCCGGCACTTGGTCGATTCCCTCCAGATGCGGCACTTTCTTGATCAGCCGCCGCCGCAGCTCCGCAAGGGTGTCATACGGCAGAGGCGCGCCGAGTTCCGCCGACAGCGCGCGCAGGATCGCCCAGCTTTCCTTTGCTTCTCCCAGCGGGAATCCGGCCTTCATGGCAAGCTGCGGGCGACCTTCGGTATTGACAAAGAGCCCGTTCTCTTCCGTCCAGGCTGCCGCAGGCAGAATGATGTCAGCCCTGTGCGCGCCCCGGTCCCCGTGACTGCCCTGATAGATGACGATCGGCCCTTCCGGAATGTCGACCTCGTCGGCACCCAGACTGAAGACAACCGACGCGCCCTCGAGTGCGGCGTTCATTCCGCCATCGACGACGGCGCCGACATCCAAGGCGCCAACGCGGGACGCTGCCGTATGCAACACCAGGAATTTCGACTCGGTGGCTTCGGCATATCGCATCGTGTCGCGGAGCGCGCGCGCCCCGCCCGAACCGACCAACGCGCCCATGCCGACCACGACAACCGTGTCCTTTCCGTGCGCGTGGCCAGGATTCATGTCGAAGAGCTTGCGGAGCGCGTCGTGGCCGGAGCCAAGATGGGCGTACTCGTAAGTCAGGTCCACAGCCTCTCCCACGAGGCCAATCCGTGCCCCGCGCGTCCACGCCTTGCGAATGCGCGCGTTCAGCACCGGCGCCTCGGCACGCGGATTGGTGCCGATCAGCATGATGGCGTCAGCACTCTCGATATCCTCAATCCGCGCCGTGCCCGCGTAGGCCGAGCGATTGTCCGCAGGCAAGTCCGCTCCGTCGGTCCGGCACTCGACGGCTCCACCCTGCCCTTCGAGCAGTCCCTTCAGCGCAAAAACGGCCTCTACGGAGGCCAGATCGCCTGCGAGCCCGGTCACCTTGCCCTTCTCCTTGAGCGCCCTTGCCGCGGCGGACAGCGCGTCGTCCCAATCGACCGGGACAAGCTTGCCCTCGCGACGGAGATACGGCTTGTCAAGCCTTTGGCGCCGCAGGCCGTCCCAGGCATATCGTGATCTGTCAGACAGCCACTCCTCGTTCACGCCGTCGTGGTTGCGGGGCAGGATCCGCATGACCTCGCGTCCCTTGGCATCCACGCGAATGTTCGATCCAAGCGCATCCATCACGTCCACGGTTTCCGTCCTGGTCAGTTCCCAAGGCCGTGCGGTGAAGGCATAAGGCTTGCTGGTCAGTGCACCGACCGGGCAAAGATCAACGATGTTTCCCTGCAACTCGCTGTCGAGCGTCTGGCCGAGGTAGCTCGTGATCTCCGCGTCCTCGCCGCGCCCGGTCTGTCCAAGCTCGGGAACGCCCGCCACTTCCGTAATGAACCGTACGCAGCGCGTACAGGAAATGCAGCGGGTCATGGCCGTGCCGACCAGCGGCCCCAGATCGAGGTCCTGGACGGCCCGCTTCGGTTCGCGGAAACGCGAAAAATCGACCCCGTAGGCCATCGCCTGGTCCTGCAGGTCGCACTCGCCGCCCTGGTCGCAGATCGGGCAGTCAAGCGGGTGATTGATCAGCAGGAACTCCATGACGCCCTCGCGGGCCTCCTTGACCATCGGGCTGTTTGTCCGCACGATCGGTGGCTGCCCTTCCGGCCCCGGCCGCAAGTCACGAACCTGCATCGCGCAGGATGCCGCAGGCTTTGGCGGCCCGCCCACGACCTCGACGAGGCACATCCGGCAATTGCCAGCGATCGAAAGCCGCTCGTGGTAGCAGAAGCGCGGGATCTCGATCCCCGCCAGTTCGCAGGCCTGGATGATCGTCAGGTCCGAATCGACCTCGATCTCCGTGCCGTCGATGATGAGCTTTCTGGATTCGGACATGAGCTCCCGTTCCTCAGGGTTCCGCCGCCCATGACTGGCAGACGTTACTTGGCGCGCAGAAGCCGTCCTGCAACGCTACCCTTGGCTATTTCTTCGTGGCCTACAGTGCAATAGCCTTCAGGCGTTCCTGGCGTCGCACCCCGCTCCGCAAGATCGGCACGGATTCGCGCCCGGAGCCGCTCCTTTTCCGCCTTGTTCCTGACGAAGTCATCGATCTCCGCGTCCGAGTATCCCAAGTTCCGGGCATAGCGTTCGATTGAATTCAGGAATTTCCATGCACGGAACATCCGTGCGTCAATCGCGGTGCAGTTCCTGCGCACTTCGTCCGCCAGACCAAGTGAATAGAACGCTTGCACGACGGGTGGAATCTCGTGAAGAGGCTGACGCGCCAAGGACGGTCCGGCAACACCCATCAGCAGGAAGATCCCCAAGACTCTCAGCATTTCGCCTGTTCGCTCACGCATCGCACCGTACGGGAACGCCCCCGATCTGCGCAAGATAGTCATCCTTGTTCGATTCCGCGAGAGGACGGAGGGGAATTGCGCCGATGCAACGCAGAAACCCGCTTACGGCTTATGGCAAAACCTCCATGTCAAAGGCATCGCCCGTGGCCAGGTCGATGCCATCATCACCTCCACCTGAGGCCTTCCATTCTGAATTCGGAGTCGCATGCGTCAACATTCTGATGTCGCTCCGTGCGCCAGGTCCGGCGCGACAGGGTCGCAAGGCGAAGACCTCGCATCCCGCTCGTTGATGCGCTTCGAACAGCCTTTCGTGGTTCCAGTTTGACCGACACTGTCACGCGAGCCCTTTGGGTGCCAAGTCACCTATCGAGGTCTCCTCGATGTCCGCAGTCCGTCGTATCTCTGTCTTGGCAGTCGCCGGCAACGGCGTGTCGAAGGCGTAATCGGGGTCCGTCTTTTGACGCTCCCAAGTATCGAGCATCTCGCGCCAGGCCCCTCGCAGGCTGCGCGGTTCAGGCAAGTCGCCCCTGATTTCTGCGGCCAGGGCGGGCAGGTTGTAGCACGGAATGCCAGCATACATGTGATGCTCAATGTGCCAGTTCATGCGCCAATAAAGGAACTCGACAAATTTCGGCAACCTGATGGACCGAGTGCTCTTTCGAAAGTCCGTCGTGTTCTCCATAAGGCCGCAATGCTGCGTCAGGCCCACGGCATAGCTCAGCCAGTTGGCGATGTAGCTGGGAATTGTGAGAATTAGCGGCAGAACCCAGAGACCGGTTGGAATTGCCATGACCAGCACCGCTGAATGGAACGCCAGTTGAAAGCGAGACCAGCGCATTGAACTCCTGTGTTGGGCGGGCTGGTCATTGTGCAGCGCCTCAAGCCATTCGTTTGCGGGGATGTCGGTCGACCCGTTCTTGCCCATCGCATCCAGCACCGTAAGCCAGATCGTCGACAGTAGCCCGCCCTTGCCGAATGTACGGCCCGGCTGAGTCAGCAAGTTGACGGTGAACATCTGCAGGAGAAACGTGCGGCCCACATTCGGATGCACGGGAAGCAGGACTTCGCGGTCGCCCTCCGGGTGCAGGGTGTAGCGGTGGTGATACGTATGGCTGGCCGCATAGTCTAGCGGATTCCACCAGCTGATCAGGCTGAAGAGGTAGAGGAAGAATCCGTTGAGCCATTTGGTCCGGAACACCGTACCGTGGCCGAGCTCGTGCACCGCGGTGCCGCGAAAAAACGAGGCAGACGTTCCATGGGCGAAAAGCGCCAGGCAAAACAGGATCCAAAGGCCTTGCGCCCAAGTCAGATAGACCGCTGTCCCGGTTATGCAGAACAGGCAGAAATGGCCTCCGGCCTGGATCCAGCCCTTGAGGTCACTGCGCCTGGACAGCTCGCGAAAACGCGCCGGCGGCATCTTCGAGCGGTACCATTGAATGTTCAGGGTGTCCCTGACCTCAGAAAGCGGTTGGAATGACATTCCTGTCCCTCGCGCATGCAATGGCAACATTCTCCTCAGTTGCATAAACTGCATCAGGTCGAAACGTGAGACAAGTCTTTGCCCGGCGAATGGATGTCCAGGATGTTCCAGTGCCCTGTTGTGGGTGTCGCGTCGCTGATCACCGGAACGTCCAGCACCACGGGCCTGCCACTTGCAATGGCGGCTTCGAGATCGGGAAGCAGCTCGTCAGCTGATGCTTTGCGGTGTCCTTCAGCACCGCAGGCGCGCGCGATCTCGGCATGGCCTGGACCATTTGTCGGGGCGCCTGGCGAACCCGGGAAAGGTGTTCCGCAGGTCAGCCCGTAGTGCGCCCTTTGGAGGCCTGCGATGGTCCCGAAAGCATTGTCTTCCGTCAACTATCGAATTTCGATGGTGCGCGATTCGCCACGGAGATCCTGGCTGCTTCACCAATGCGTTGCGCCATCAACCCGTCGTTCAGTGTAGCAAGCACCGAATGCTCCCGGCCTGAGATCAGCACCGACAGGAAGGCATCGAGTTCCGCCTTGTAGGACTCCGCAAAGCGCTCTTGCCATGTCGCAAGCCTGTTTCCCGTCCGCACGCTTCGGCCAGCGGCATGAACGATCGTTCCCACCCGATCCTGATGGCTTGTCAGCAATCCATGAGACCCGTGGATCTCGATGCGCTCGTCCTGCCCGTATGCGGCTCTCCAACTGAAGTCGAAGCGGCAGAGGGCGCCATTTCGCATGCGCATTGATACGATGGCGGTATCGCATTCCCCGATCTCCTTGAATCCCGGATCGACCAAGACCGTCCCCATGGCGGTCAGTTCCTCCGGTTCCTCGCCGGAAATCCATCTGGCAAGATCAAAGAAATGGCTCCCCTTTTCGGCAAACAACCCACCTGATGTCCGACTAAATTCGACAGTGGGCGGCGCGGTGCTTCTGGACGTGAAGCAAAGCAGTTCGCACTGTCCGATCTCGCCAGCCAAGGCCGCATCCCGCAATGCTGCATACTGAAGATGGAATCTGCGATTCAATGCCGTGGCTGCAACAAGGCCGCTCGCCTTGACCGAGGCGACGATATCAGCAGCGGTGCGGACGTCCTGCGCAAGCGGCTTCTCGCAAAGAAAGGGAACACCCGCTGCCACGCATTCGCCGACGACCTCACCGTGGGATGAAGTGGACGAAGAGATGATGACGGCGTCAGGTTGAGTATCAAGCAGTTCCACTACGTGAGATGTCGCCCTTGCGCCCGTTTTTTCCGAAATCGCCTCGACGGCTTCCAGTCGAGGATCACATATCGCCGACAGTTCCGCTTCCCCGTGCGCAATGACATTGGCAACGTGTATCTTTCCCACGGCACCCAAACCGATTACCCCGATTCTTGGCATTGGCCGAATCCTCTAGAGACAAACCCTGTTTCCCGACTTCTCGTCTGGTCGAACGCCAGCATAGATGAACTTCACGCCCGGCGCTCCCGCCGCAACGCACGGAACGTCGAGGCATGCGTCGGACGCTTCCCGTCCTGTCGTGGCTGGCGTCAGCGACCATGGCGAACGCGGCCGAGAGCGCAGAGGATGTCTCATGCCTCGACCATGATTTCCGAAAATCCACGCACCGCGCGCACCGCGCACACCTGCCGCTCCATCTTCAACTGTATTCCATGGCCATGACCCCCGGAAGCGATGCGAACCGGCTGTCCGAAACGGCTGAATTCAAACGTGTCGCGACGTCTTGGACCCCGTTCCAGGCCGCCCTGCGAACCGCCCGATCCGGACCTTGGGCGCCGCAAGGCATTCGACTTCACGCAACCGTTCCTCGCCGATGCAGACCATGCCAACGGCGAGGCGTCACGAATGCCCGTCACTTGATCATTGTCGTCGCCGCGGTCGGCATGACGTCCGGAAGCAGCCGCAAGGGCCGCATCCGGCGTCTCCCTGCCCATCGGGGCAGCCGGTTGCAAGCGCCAAAGGCCTGAACGTGCACCTTGACTGCCGTCTCGGACAACTCCGACATGATCGTCCAGCTGCCGCTTCCGCAGGCCAGCACGTCATTCAGCAAGCGGACCAGAAGGAATGGATCGCCCGCGGTCGGCGCCCCCACGCTCATTCCGGAAGTCCCAGATCGACGTTCAATCCGGTTTCCGTCGTTTCAGGCAGCATGGCCGGGCGATCGCATGTGCTTTCTATGTCAACGAAGCGGCCAAGGCCGGGGCTGCGTAGCATGCCTTGCATGACCTCGCAGACATGGAAGCCAAGCGCCCCGCTGGCCCTCGGTTCGCGCCGATCAGATACAGCCTGCGCAAGCTCCGCAAGGCCGACGCCTCGCGCGTCAAGATTAAGGCCGTGCGTGCTCTCCGCCACTTCCCAGTCAGCCGGCGCCTTGGGCCGGGGTCGCTTCGTCCAACGCGACGTCTCACGGGTGCGAATCCAGACGGGACCTTGGAAAACGTTCGCGCCGTCTCCGGGATCCGGGTCGGGAATGCAGACCGTTCCATCCGTTCCATAGACTTCCAGGCGTGGGGTCTCACTCTCCCAAACGTCGAAGCTCACCATCATTTGCCCGATCACACCGCTTTCGAACTCGAACATGCTGAGGCAATGGGTGTCGACTTCCACTGGCATCATCTCGCCGTTTCGAGGACCATTCTCGATCATGCGCTCGGGAAAGGTCTTGCGCGCCATGCCCGCAACCCGCCCGATCGGTCCCAGGCAGAAGACCATCGCCGCAAGATAGTAGGGACCAAGGTCCAGCAAGGGGCCACCGCCCTTGGCGTAGTAGAAGTCCGGGTTCGGATGATGGCGCTCGACGCCGTGCGTTGGCACAAATGCCGATACGCCTGTCGGTTTCCCGATCGTGCCTCGGTCCAGGAGCTTTCGCACGGTTTGCCAACGACCGCCCAGGAATGTGTCCGGCGCACTGCCGACCAACAGGCCCTTGCTGGCCGCCAGATCAAGGATGCGTTGGCCGTCTGCAAGGTCCGTAACGAAAGGCTTTTCGGAATAAACGTGTTTGCCTGCCTCAAGGGCCGGAAGGCTGATCTCCACGTGCGCCGCCGGAACCGTCAGATTCAGGATTGCATCCACCTCAGGGTCAGCAATGATCTCTTCCGGAGCGGCGACGCGAGGAACGCCAAAGTCGGCCGCCTTGACCCTGCTTTCGTCCATGTCAAGACTGCCGCACGACACGATATCCAGCCCATTGAATTCCGCACAGTTGCTCAGGTAGATGTCACTGATCCGGCCTGTGCCAATCAGACCAACCCGGAATGATTTCTTTAAATCAATCATTTACGCCCCGTTCTTCCAACTCAGGCAGATGGTTCGACGGCATCGCCCTTGTTGCATCTGAATCCACCAATGAGCCGACATGCCCACCCAGCGGCATTGACAGAGCAAACCATGCTACAGCGGTTGCGGAAAGCCCGGTTCGCAGAGAGTTTCCGAAGTGGTGGCGCGGGCCAAGCAGCCCCGCTCCGATTGAAGCGGATTCCAGCAGCATGACGCCAACCAATACTGAAGTCAGCGGACAGTGCAGCGTCCCGAGAACACCATGAAGTCACCGTCACGGACAAAAGCCCAGTCTCCCGAGGCAGGATCTGTCACCCAGTTCACGTCCGAACCGCCGTAGGTCTCAAGGCAGTGCCGCGTTGCCGGCATTCGCGCAGACTCCCGCACCTCGTCCACGGTCGCTTCGCTGGCAGCAACGCTGACCGTGAAGCTGCGCGGTCCCTCCGCCCGCGAGAGGCTTGCACGGTAAGGCAGACCGGCGTCCGAACCGTCGCCACCAAAGAATCCGCGAATCCCACCGCCTTCTCCGCAACCTGACACGGACAAGGTCAGCACCACGACTGAAGTGACTTTGACAATTTGCATGAAGGTGTTCCTTGCCAGCTTCTTGCAGTCCATACGTCAAAGACCGCGGCAATTGAAGCCTCCCCGATCCAATTCGACCGCATGCGCGTCCCGCGGTTTCAGACTGCGGAACCCACGGGAGTCCGACAGCGAAGCGGAAGCAGCTTCAATTCAAGTCCGCATTGAAAATCAATCCATTGCGATCCGCGCTGAATTCGCTCCCGCTCACCACCTTCGGCAATTCCGGACCGGCTTCGTGAGAATCCCGCGATCAGTCTGGGTCGCGCGCTTCACCCGTGCCCGGCAATCGATCTATCCTTGGGCGATTCGCATGGGAGCACAATCGTCCATGGTTGGGCCTGCGCGCTCGCTAGCCGAAACTGATCGACCGGGAAGACGGTTTCGGCCATGTATGTGTAGCGACCTGCAATCATAATCGCTTTGGCCTGCATTCATCGTGACTTTCGGC
>VYCX01000173.1 GCA_009843725.1 Boseongicola sp. SB0675_bin_26 | reverse complement strand
GCTTCGTCCCGATGAAGCCACCGGGTGGAAGGTCGCGGACCGGACCATCATTCTCGACCATGCCGTGCTGACCCAAAAGTCGCTAGGCATTTTCTTCTGATGTTCAATTTTTCCGGCAAGATCGCGGTTGTCACCGGCGGCGGCAAGGGGTTGGGCCGCGCAATCGCGCAAGGCCTTTCCGGGCAGGGTGCCAAGGTTCACATTATTGACGTCGACATGACGGCCGCGTCGGAAAGCGCCGCCTCGTGCAACGGAGTGGCTGTCCAGTGCGACGTGGCCAACCATGACCAGGTCCAATCTTGCTTTGCTGAAATCGGGCATGTCGACTTCCTGATCAACAACGCTGGCGTAGTCTGCGCACCCGGGCAGCCGTTCACCCAGAACAGCGAACAGGACTGGGATCGCACGTTCGCGATCAATGTCAAATCGATCCGCAATACCGCTTCTGCGGTCAGCGAGCAGATGCGCGACCGGGGCGACGGCCGGATTGTCAACATCTCGTCGATCGCCGGCGTGATCGCAGCCCCGTTCATGCCGCCATACTCCGTGTCAAAAAGCGCGGCCAACGGACTCACTCGGGTTCTTGCCCGTCACTTTGCGCCTTACTGCGTGACTGTGAACGCCATCTGTCCCGGCTTCGTCTGGTCACCGCTGTGGGAGGATCTCGGTGAGGTCATGGCTAAGGCGTCGGACGGCGCACAGGGCAAGAATGCGCAGGAGGTCTTCCAAGGGCGCATCGACGCGCTTGTACCGATGGGGCGTCCTCAGACCCCTGAGGAAATCGCAGATACCGTCGCCTTCCTTTGCAGCGACGGCGCGCGCAACGTCACTGGCCAGATCCTCTCAGTGGACGGCGGCATCACCATTTGAATGCCGACATCGGATCAGCAGCAAAGCGGAACCGACAGTCCGGCCCGCAGTGGTTGCTTGCACTGCAGAACCAGAAAATGCATGCGTGCAGCTTGAGTCGAATTGGTTGCCTTGCATATCCGGCAACGGATTCTATCGCCCCTCCCCCCTGCAATTTGAAGCATCGATCCGTCACCAGTAGTCCGGGCGATGGAACGCCTCGACACAACGGGACGGACCGTTGAGTGGCGTCATCTTCCCATCCGTCAAGAATTGGCCAAGCCAGCCCTTCGGATATTTCAGCTTGAACGGCGCACGAGCAAATTCTTCGGTGACGGGTCGAAACCCCACCTTGGAATAGTAATTCGGATCGCCATAGGTCATGGCAACGTCAACGCCATTCTTCCTTAGTGCCGAAATGCCGTGGGTCAACAGCCTTTGCCCGATCCGTGCGCCTTGGCGGTCGGTCGTCACTCCCACGGGGCCCAGCAGAAAGACGGTTCGGTCATCCTGATCGTAAGTCAGCCGTGAAAAGATGATTGCTCCGATCAGAGACCGCTCCTCGCGAACAGTGAAGACATGGATGTCGGCATCCGCAGTCGTGGCCAGCAAGTTGCGCACAAGATCGCCGATCAGCGCGCCCTCCTCCGCACCCTCCGACGCAGCAAAGGCCGCAGAGAGCAGGTCGATGACTTCCTGTTCCTTTCCCTTGCACCCAGCCGAAAGTTCCACTGCGCTCTCCAATTCACTGCCGGACCTATCCCTTTGGCTGCGGTGCCGCAACACGTTGGGTCCGTGACCCGGCACCGACACTCGCCCGTCAACTCACAGCATCCATTCGTCGCCCCAAGCCAGGCAATGGAAACCGCCGAGTCTCACGACAGGAATGCGAGAGCGAATCCGACAAGGGAAGAATAGTGTCCCGGACGAAATGCCGGCCGCGCCTGTCCGGCCGCAGTCTGCTGGAAATGGTGCGGTCGAGAAGACTCGAACTTCCACGGGTGTTACCCCACAGCGACCTCAACGCTGCGCGTCTACCAATTCCGCCACGACCGCACGCACCGGCTTGGAACTTTCGCCTCTTAACGAGCGTTTGCGGACTTGTGAAGAGGCGAACAGGCAAAAAGGGCCGACAGCCAGCCGCGTGGCAGGTCAGGCCAGGCAGCCACTGCGACGATTGCCGACACCCTGGCTCTTGCCATACGCGTCCAGAACCTGGCGTTGGCATTGACGGGCCCATTGGATACACGCGCACTTGGCAGGCGTTGTCGGAGGCAGTCGCGCAATGATTGGAGCCGAATTGCTGTCGGAGAGGGCGAAATGGTCGAATGGATCCAGTCGGACGAATTGCAGGACTACCTGAAAGCGGTCGCCTTCATGGAGAATCGCGCGTCCCGTATCCGTGCGGGCGAGGCCCACGAGGCAATCTGGCTTCTGGAGCATCCCCCGCTTTATACAGCTGGCACATCCGCAAACGAAGCCGACCTGAAGGACCCGGCTCGCTTCCCGGTTCATCAGAGCAGCCGCGGCGGCCAGTACACCTATCATGGGCCCGGTCAAAGGGTTGCCTACGTGATGCTGGACGTGGCGGCCCGCGGCCAGGACGTGCGGAAATTCGTGCACAGCCTGGAGAAGTGGATCATCGCCACGCTGGACGAGTTCAACGTCATCGGAGAACGCCGGGAGGGACGTGTTGGCGTGTGGGTGGCAAGACCGGAAAAACCGCCTCTCGCGGACGGAACGCCCAGAGAGGACAAGATCGCCGCACTCGGGATTCGATTGCGGAAATGGATCTCGTTCCACGGCATTTCAATCAACGTGGATCCCGACCTGTCCCACTTTGACGGCATCGTGCCTTGCGGCGTCTCGGGCCACGGCGTGACTTCGCTTGTCGACCTCGGCATCCCCGTGACCCTGGCGGACGTGGATTTCGCGCTGAAGAAGACGTTCATCCAGACATTCGGTGAGTCCGGACGTGACTAGACGCACCGTGGCAGGCCTGGCTTGACGCATGCGCCCGAAACGGACCGGGCGCCACCCCAACGACGCGCTTCCCGTCAAGCCACCGCCGGAAACTTCTTGCCGCCGCGACTCCCGTGCGGGGTGCAATTTCCTTCAGCATCGCCGGGCAGCCCGCTCCGGATCAACCAGCGGCTCCCGCTCTCCCTTTCGCAACACCGCCGGATCGTAGGCGTCCCGGGCAAATGTCTCACGCACCATCGGCTCGAAAAACGAGAGCGGCATCGTGCCATAGCCAGGATCAAAGCTCGACTGGTCCCAACGCTCGCAGAACTCAGCGCAATCGTCGAAATAGATGTGACCCTTGTGCCTATCGCGCTTCATGGGATCCGCCCCGACATGCTCGCCAAAGTACAGGAGCTGGAAATCCCCGTGCGTCTGGACCACCCAGGTGCATTGCTCGCGCACGAACGGCCTGAGGATCGCTGCCGCATACTCGTCGTGATTGTGGGGCGCGAATATGTCGCCCACATCGTGCAGAAGGGCAGAAACAATCCAGTCCGTATCGGCCCCGTCGCACCACGCCCGCGTTGCGGACTGAAGCGAATGTCCGAGCCGCGTGACCTGGTAGCCGGAAAGGCTCTCGTCTAGCTGGACCAGGGCCTTCAGGAGCCGGTCGGCCGTGCCTTTCGCGTATTCGACCTCGTGCATGGAAAGGAGGTCGTAGTCCTCCTTGTCGCCATCTTTCATGGCCGTGAACTTGACTTGCTCCATCAGGAATAGATCTCCGTTGACTTCTTGGCGTCTCTCATCATGACCTTTGCCTGCTCGGCCCGCATCTCGTCGTAGAGCTCGAGGGCTTCGGGCGCAAAGAGGGAGTCCGGCGTGGGCGTGTGGACGAAGTTCCCGTACCGGTCCTTTCCACGGGCCGCCATCGCATAGTCATTGGCGCCAACCAGTTGCTCCATGTCGGGACGCACGTAGCGGATCACGCAGCCGATGCGCCGATCGTCCGAACCGTTCGGCCCTGAGCCATGTATGGTCAGTCCGTGATGGAGGCTCATCTCGCCAGGTTTCAGCGTGATCGGCGTCTTGTCTTCGTCGGCAATGTCGACCTTGACCTCCTGTCCCCTGCTCAACAGGTTGTTCGCGTCGAACGTGTCTTCGTGCGGCAGGATCGGCTGCTTGTGGCTACCCCGCACGAAGTCCATGCAGCCCGATTCGACGGTTGCGGGCGAAAGGGCCAACCAGGCGGTCACAAGGCCGTCAATCGCTCCCAGCCCCCAGTAGGTGAGATCCTGGTGCATGCTGACGATCGACGCCGTCCTGGGCTCCTTGATGAAGAACTCCGCGGCGTAGACAAGGATGTCCGGACCCAGGATTCCCTCGACCACGTCAAGAATCGCAGGGTGCCGGGCGATGTCTACCAGGAACGGCATGACCACCTGCGCATTCACCCGCTTGTACGTGTTGAGCGGCAAGGGGAGACCCGCATCCAGCCAGTCTCGTTCCATGTCTTCCAAGGAGTCTCGCGCGGCGGCCACTTCGGCAGCACTGAAGACCGGGATCGGAAAGAGAAACCCGTCTCGCCAGTATCGCGCGACGTCCTCGTCTGGCAGACGGCCGTTCTCAAGCTTGATGGTCATGGCGAATCTCCCTGGGCGCCAATCTCGGCAGGACTATGCCGCCGCGCTGAACGAAATGCGACATTGCATGTCGAAATTCAGTCTCCTGCGGTCCTTCCGTCCGGCCACAGGCTGAGTCCGTGCGCTCTTAAGGTGCGACACCTGAGACAATTTTTCTCGCCGCCTTGTGCCCATCCGCCATTGCTCAGCCCGGATCATGGCCGTAAAAAGGGCGCCAAAGACGCGGCGGCCCACCGCCGCTTTGCAGAAGCAGCGACTCCAGGAGGCATGGATGGCCGACGCCGCCCTACACGAGCACGATCACAAGCCCGGGTTCTTCGAACGCTGGTTCATGTCGACGAACCACAAGGACATCGGGATCCTGTACCTGTTCACGGCGTCCATCGTCGGCTTCGTCGCGGTCGCCTTCACGGTCTACATGCGCATGGAACTGAAGGACCCCGGCGTCCAGTTCATGTGCGCAGAGGGGGCAAGGCTGATCGCGGACGGCACCTGTGCGCCGAACGGCCATCTCTGGAACGTCCTCGTGACCGCGCACGGAATCCTGATGATGTTCTTCGTCGTCATCCCGGCCATGTTCGGCGGCTTCGGCAACTTCTTCATGCCCTTGCACATCGGCGCACCGGACATGGCCTTCCCGCGCATGAACAACCTCAGCTACTGGCTGTATGTGGCCGGGTCGTCGCTCGCGATTGCCAGCGTGCTCACCCCCGGTGGCAACGGCCAGACGGGGTCCGGAGTCGGGTGGGTCCTCTATCCGCCTCTCTCGACCTCCGAACAGGGCTTCTCGATGGATCTGGCAATCTTTGCGGTGCACCTTTCCGGCGCATCATCGGTCCTCGGCGCAATCAACATGATCACGACGTTCCTGAACATGCGGGCTCCCGGGATGACGCTCTTCAAGGTGCCGCTCTTTGCATGGTCGATTTTCGTGACGGCGTGGCTGATCCTGCTTTCACTGCCCGTTCTGGCCGGCGCCATCACCATGCTTCTGACCGACAGGAACTTCGGCACGACCTTCTTCCAGGCCGAAGGCGGCGGCGATCCCATTCTCTACCAGCACATTCTCTGGTTCTTCGGGCACCCAGAAGTCTACATCATCATCCTTCCGGGCTTTGGCATCATAAGTCACGTCATCTCCACCTTCAGCCGCAAGCCCGTCTTCGGCTACCTGCCGATGGTATGGGCGCTGATCGCGATCGGCGCGCTCGGCTTCGTCGTATGGGCGCACCACATGTACACCGTGGGCATGAGCCTGACCCAGCAGACCTATTTCATGCTGGCGACGATGGTGATCGCGGTGCCAACAGGCGTGAAGATCTTCTCGTGGATCGCCACGATGTGGGGAGGCTCAATCGAGTTCAAGACGCCGATGCTTTACGCCTTCGGCTTCCTGTTCCTCTTCACCGTCGGAGGCGTGACCGGCATCGTGCTTGCGCAGGCCGGCATCGACCGGGCCTATCACGACACCTACTACGTCGTGGCGCACTTCCACTACGTGATGTCGCTCGGCGCCGTCTTCGCGATCTTCGCCGGCATGTACTACTGGATCGGCAAGATGTGCGGTCGCCAGTATCCTGAGTGGCTGGGCAAGATCCAGTTCTGGACGATGTTCATCGGCGCCAACATCACCTTCTTCCCGCAACACTTCCTCGGCCGCCAAGGAATGCCGCGCCGCTATATCGACTATCCCGAAGCGTTCGCCTACTGGAACGAGATCTCCAGCATGGGTGCCTTCCTCGCGTTCGCCTCGTTCCTGCTGTTCATCGGAATCGTGGTCTACACGATCCTCGCCGGGCGGCCCATTTCGGAGAAGAGCTATTGGAACGAGCACGCGGACACTCTCGAGTGGACGCTCCCGACCCCGCCGCCGGCGCACACTTTCGAGACGTTGCCAAAGCGCGAGGACTGGGATCGAGGCCACGCGCACTAGCGCGCGACTGCCGCCGAACGTGACCAGCGTGCCGGCTGCACCCTTGCAGCCGGCGTCGTGTCGCTGTCGCGCGAAACCCTGGAGAGCCATGCCTACCGTCCGTGCGGGCTGGAGGGACGAAGCCGGTTGCAAAGGTGGGGGATTGTGCAGTTGACTGAAACGGTGGAACATGACACGTCCGGGGCAAGCCAGAAGGGCGGATCTCCCGCCGATCTTCGACGCGGCAATGCGCGGCCACGCCGGGAAGCCCGCGTTCCAGGGCCATGCAGGACGAGGCGTCCGGGATTGGCGAATCTGCAGGGTGGGGCGTTGGCGTTGGCCACCTCTGCTGACCCGTGAAATCAGCCGGCAGGCTGGGACGTGTCGCGTTTCAGAAAACGGAATAGAATTCCCCAGAGATGCCCTATCGTTGGACCGAAACCGCAAATGGCAGAAAACTTGATCTCTGGCCGCAGCAGTCGATGACGGCACAAGGGTTCGCGTGGTTCATCGGGACAACGGCAGCGCTATTTTCCCTGCCTCTTCTCGCGGTCTTGGGATCACCAATGGTCTGGGTCCTGCTGGCGTTCATGCTTGTGGCGGTCTGCGGCATCTGGCGAGCGCTCATGGCCAACCGCACGCATCGGCAGATTCACGAAGAGCTGACGCTCTCGCCCGATCGCGTCCACCTCGAGCATCGATTGCCGAAGCATCCTCCAAAGACATGGGACGCCACCCCCAACTGGATCACGGTGCACCTGTCACAGGAAGGGCCGGTCGAGGACTACCTGACGCTTCGCGGCGGCGGGCGAGAGGTCGAGCTTGGCGCGTTTCTGACCCCTGCGGAACGCAAGGACCTCCATGCCGAGCTTCAGAGGCTCATCCGACCCTGAACCGTGGCTTTCGGCAGCCGATGGCATCCATTGCGGATTGACGTGTCCCGTGACGACCAGTCGAAAGCCTTGCCAGATCGGCTACCCGAGACGCTCCCGCACTTTTGGCCCAACCGCGCCGAAATCCATCCTGCCAGCGTACCTGGCCTTCAAGGTGCCCATGACCTTGCCCATGTCCCGGATCGAACTGGCGCCCGTCTCGGCAATTGCCGCTTCCACTGCAGCCTCCGTCTCGGCCCCGTCCAGCCGCCTGGGCAGGAATTCCTCGATGACCGAGATTTCCGCGCGTTCCCTTTCGGCCAGTTCGACACGCCCGCCTTCCTCGTAGGCACGCGCGGATTCCTGGCGCTGCTTCACCATCTTGCCGAGTATTTCGAGGATGCCCTCGGAATCGACACCGGATTCCGCGGCATCCCCACCCTTGGCTCGCCAAGCGATGTCGCGGTCCTTGATGGCGGCGGTGATCAGCCGTAACGTCGAGAGCCGCACCGCTTCCCGATCTCGCATGGCTTGCTTCAATGCGGCATCGATCCGCTGCCTGAGTTCCATCTCGAGCCCCACGTTCGGTGGCAAGTCACAAGACTACCTCACCCATGCCTTCACTGCAACAAGCGTCATAACCCGCAACCCATTGTTTTCAAACAAATTGTCAATTTTCTCTACCCCTTGACCCTCCTCGGGCAACCCCGTAAACCCACGACAGTTTATCGTCGCTTCACCTCCACGGTACCCAATGCCGGAAACCGCCAAGACCCCAACCGCCTGCCTTGCCCTGGCCGACGGGCCGGTTTTTTGGGGTCAGGGATTCGGTGCCGCCGGCACGACTGTGGCAGAACTGTGCTTCAACACGGCAATGACGGGCTACCAGGAGATCATGACCGATCCGTCCTATGCCGGGCAAATCGTGGTTTTCACCTTTCCGCATGTCGGCAACGTCGGCGTCAACGCCCAGGATGAAGAAGCCGTCGACCCGGTGGCCGAAGGTCTCGTCGTCAAGTGGGATCCGACAGCGCCGTCCAACTGGCGGTCAACCAGCTCGCTTTCGGACTGGCTGGCGCGCAGGGGTCGTATTGGCATAGGCGGAATCGACACCAGGCGCCTCACCCGCGCGATTCGGCAACTAGGCGCACCGCATGTCGCGCTGGCACATGACCCGTCCGGCGAATTCGATGTCGAGGCGCTCGTCGCGTCAGCCCGTGAGTTTCCCGGCCTCGAAGGTCTCGACCTCGCAAAGAAGGTGACCTGTGCGCAAAGCTATCGCTGGACCGAGACCCGATGGGCCTGGCCTGAAGGCTTCGGCAATCAGGACGCCCCGAAACGCAAGGTCGTCGCCATCGACTATGGTGCCAAGCGCAACATCCTCCGCTGCCTTGCCACTGTCGGATGCGACGTCACGGTCCTGCCAGCAACCGCCACTGCAGATGACGTATTGGCGCTTGCTCCCGAAGGGCTGTTTCTCTCGAACGGTCCCGGCGACCCGGCGGCAACCGGTTCCTATGCCGTACCCATGATTCAGAGCGTGCTTGCACGCGCGGACATTCCAGTCTTCGGCATATGCCTCGGGCACCAGATGCTCGCCCTCGCCCTCGGCGCAAGGACTGTGAAGATGAATCACGGGCATCACGGCGCGAACCATCCGGTGAAGGACCTCGAGACGGGCAAGGTCGAAATCACGTCCATGAACCACGGGTTCACGGTAGATAGCCAGACGCTGCCGGCTGGCGTGAAGGAAACTCACGTTTCGCTGTTTGACGGATCGAACTGTGGCATCCGGATGACGGACCGCCCGGTGTTTTCGGTCCAGTACCACCCCGAGGCAAGCCCGGGACCGGTTGACAGCATGTACCTGTTCGAACGCTTCACTGCCGCGATCGAGGCCGGGAAGAATCCCTGAGCCGCGAGGAATGCCGCAGCCATGTGCGGCATCGAGCGATGGACAACATCAACCTGGCGGCCCGGAAGGGAAGCCTGCGAGGCAGGTTGCCATGCCCGTGAAGCCGCAGGCGGGCCCCAGGGTCATTCAGGTGACCGCTGATCAGGTTCCCGCCCCCGACGGCCGCATGCAATCCGGCAAGCCCTGACATTCACGACCCCGGAAAGTTGAAACGCGTGCGCCGAACGCGTTAGGGAAACACATCCGCATCGTAGCGAACCTTTTGCCTCCGACGACAATGCTGTCTGTCGCTGCCTCGACGTCCAACGCCGTTCCGCCTGATCTTCGGACGGCTGCGCCTGTCATTCGCCTTTCAGACAACCTGGACGAGGCTGAAGGCATCGGGTGGTGTATCAACACGATCGGCCGCGGGTTGTCGGATCGCCTGCATGCCCATTCGTGCAAACATCATGTCGACGACTTGCAGAGGCCATTGGCCAAGTCGCGTCGGTCGCCTTTAGGGAATCACGTCGTCATCCACTATTCGCGACTTGCCATGTGTTCCTGTATTGTTCAACAGGAAGGCGCCAAATGCTGCGTTCGTTGCTTGATGATGATGCAGGCACTGACCCCGGCTCTTGCCCTGCGTTCAATCTCGCGGGGCGCGTTGCCTCATCTGAAACGTCGCTGCCGACCGATCCGTTTCCTCATCAAGAACGTTGCGTCGGGGACGTTTGTCATGGGGCAGGATCATGTGGAGGCTAGGCACGTCGGTACGAGACAGCCTGCTTGACGCCCTGCCCCGCCGCAAAGGCGGGTCGGAGCGTCTGGGCGAGCCAGGCATTCCGGACGAGTTCGTGTCGATAGCCGACACCGCGCCCGCCAACATACGCGCCGCTCTGGCCGACTTCTGCGGCTACCGGAGCCACTCTCCATTGCCATAAATCGCTTGGACGCTCTGACAATTTCTTGAACACGTGTTCATTCCTTTGTTACAATGACGTGCCACACGGCGGACAGTTCGTGTCACTACCTGGAGGAAGAA
>VYCX01000487.1:7919-10227 GCA_009843725.1 Boseongicola sp. SB0675_bin_26 | reverse complement strand
CGCGCCCGTTCGACTTTGTCACCTTGTCCAGCTGTGATCTCAGCGCCTTGCACGCAGACGACGACCCGATGATGTTTGCCGACCGCAACTCCTTGCGGCGAAGTTCGGAGTTTTCCCGCCGCAGCCGCGAAGTTTCCATCGCCCGCGAGATCACGACCAGCAACTGGTCGATGTTGAACGGCTTCTCAATGAAGTCGTAGGCGCCCTGCTTGATGGCGGCGACGGCAATCTCGATGTTGCCATGCCCAGAAATGATGATGATCGGAATGTCGGGATTGTCGCGCTTCGTGGCCTTCAGGATGTCAATTCCGTCCATGCGGCTGTCTTTCAGCCAGATGTCGAGAATCATCAGGCCGGGCGATTCCCGATTCAACTCGGCCATCGCCTCCTCCGAATTCGCCGCCATCCGGGTGTCGAATCCCTCGTCCCCCAAAATGTCCGAGATGAGAGTCCGAATGTCTTCCTCGTCATCGACAATCAGGATGTCGCCCATCAGCGTGTCTCCCCCGTTCGGCAAGCTAAGGCGCGCCGGCCTGGTCGATGCCGGCCGCCAAGGGCAGGCAGATTTCTGCGCGGGCCCCGATCTGGCCCGAATCGTCCAGCGGGTCGGCGTCCGTCAGAACCAGCGACCCTCCATGTTCCTCAATGATCTTCTTCACTATGGACAGGCCCAATCCGGTACCCTTTGCGCGTGTCGACACATAAGGCTCGAAGAGCCGTGTCCGATCCTCCGGCAACCCGATTCCGTTGTCGGAAACCGCAATGTGCGCAACCTGTCCCTCGGCCTTCAGGCTGACATGAACTCTTGGTGTGTAAATTTTTGTCTCCAAACCTTTTTCCGACATGCTCTCAATTGCTTCGCCGGCATTCTTGATCAAGTTTGTCAGCGCCTGACCTATCATTGCCTTGTCCACGTCGGCATAGACCGGTGTCTCTGGAATCTCCGAAATCAACTCGTGCGCATCGGTCGTCTCCTGCAACGTCACCACATCCCGAACTGTCGCGGCCAAGTCCTGTCGGCTACGTTCCGGCTCCGGCATTCGCGCGAACCTGGAAAATTCGTCCACGATGCGCCTCAGATCGTCTGTCTGACGCACGATCACATCCGTCATCTGGTCAAGCTGGTCAGCATCATCTCCTGCCACCGGGCGGAATTTCCGCTTGATCCGGCCCGCAGAAAGCTGGATGGGCGTCAACGGATTCTTGATCTCGTGAGCGATCCTTCGCGCCACGTCGCCCCAAGCCGCCATTCGCTGGGCCGTGACAAGATCGGTCACGTCATCGAACGCGATCACGTACCCCTCCTCTTCGCCTTCCACGCCTCGCCTCTTTGCAACCCGCACAAGGAGGGACTCTGCAATTCCGCCCCGCGACACCCGGACTTCATCCTGCTCGGTAACGCGACCGCTTTCATCCAGTCGGTTCAGCAGTGGCCCGAATTCCGGAACCGCCTTCTCCAGCGCCACAGACAGGCTGTCACCCTCGATCTTGAGGATGCGCTCCGCCGAACGGTTGATGAACGTGATCCGTCCCTGGGTGTCGAGACCGATCACGCCTGCAGTCACCGAGGAAAGCACGCTGTCGAACAGCCGGCGCCGCCGTTCAATCTGCTGGTTCGTCTTGAGCAACCGCTCGCGCTGGCCCTTGAGTTGCCGGGTCATCTGGTTGAAGAGGCGGCCGAGCATCGCGATTTCGTCGTCGCCGGGCTCTTCGCGCACCTGCACGTCCAGGTCTCCAGCGCCAACGCGCTGGGCGGCTCCGGCGAGACGGCCTACCGGACGTGCCAACCGCTCGGCGAACCAAAGGCCCAGCCACGTCGCAGCCAGGATCAGGATGACGGCAAAGCCAAGGTACAGAAGTCCGAACTCGAACACGAGCTGCCCGCGCGCCGCCTCCAGCTCATTGTACAGCTTCGCCGTTTCCGCCGCCTCGTCCAGAAGTCCGAGAATCTTGCCGTCGACATTGCGCGAGACATAAAGATACCGGTTCGGAAACGCCGCGAGCATCACGAGCGCCCGGAACTCGTCCGTCTCCAGATCTTCAATGATCACCGTCTCGCCGGCAGTGGCCGCTGCGATGTCCTGCTCGCTCGGCACTTCAAAGTCAAACAAGTAGGATCGTTCCCCACGGGTGCGAATCTCCCCGGTGCCATCGATGACGTATGCCTCCCGCAAACCGCGCTGCACTTGGCTTTGCCCCAGCCCCAGCAATTGCCGGAGATCACCGTCGGAAACGAAGCCCGCGCGGTTGCGCGAGGCATTCAGGAACTCCGCCAGCGCCTCCGCATCTTCGGCAAGGTCGCGCCGCG
>VYCX01000487.1:7198-7909 GCA_009843725.1 Boseongicola sp. SB0675_bin_26 | reverse complement strand
CGCCCGCACGACGCCGCTCACCCGGTCAGAAAACCAGCTCTCCAGTCCGACATTGATCGTCAGCTCGGCAAATATTGCCACCATCACGGTTGGGATGAACGCAATCAGCGCAAAGACACCGGTCAGCCGCAAGTGCAGTCGGGAACCTGCCGATCTCGCACGTCGTGCGGCGATCATCGCCGCAATCCGCCTGGCGACGAGAGCTGCAACCGCCAGCACATAGATCAGGTCCGCCAAGAAGACGAGGCGCAGCGTCAACGGCGAGGAACTCCTATCGAGCGGACCAAGCACAAGAAAGGTCGCCAGAACCAGGACAGGTCCTAGAATGACGAGACTCAGCGGCCCAGCACTGCGGAACCGCCGCAGTTGCCAGAAAGGGCCAGCCGTCATCGGCGGCCTTGTACGTGCTCTTTGGGCCACAGAGGTTCCCGTCAAAATGCCGCATCACGCCCTGCGACCTCCGTTGCATGTTGAAGATCTGCAACAGGGGCCGCCGATTCGGCACGCAATTGTTGCCGATTTACATCAATTTGCGGCGCCTTGTCACGCGAATGTCAAGTTCAGTTATCTTTTTTCGCAGCGTATTGCGGTTGATGCCCAGAAGTTCCGCGCACTTTGCCTGGTTTCCGCCCGTGGCATCGAGTGCCGTCTCGATCAGCGGCAATTCGACTTCGCGCAGAATCCGATGATAAAGCCCGGACGGCGGAAGAT
>VYCX01000487.1:0-7188 GCA_009843725.1 Boseongicola sp. SB0675_bin_26 | reverse complement strand
GCGGAAGATGCCCTCCATGCAGGTCAAAGTACCTCCGGAGATGCTTGGCAACCGATGTGGACACGCCATTGTCGGCGCCAACCGTGGAAACGACTTCCGGCTGGTTGTCGAGAACCGACTTCACGTCTGATCGCAGAATCCGCATCTCACCGCCCATGAGCATCAGGCGCCGCACGATGTTTTCAAGCTGACGAACGTTGCCGGGCCAGGAATATGCACGAAGAAGCTCGACAGCGTGGCTGTCGAATTGGCGTGTCGGCAATCCATCATGCTCGGCCCGCTGCGCGAAGTGCCGGGCAAGCAGCATGATGTCGTCGATCCGGTCTCGAAGCGGCGGCAGTTTCAATGTCATTCCGCTCAGCCGATAATACAGGTCTTGCCGAAAGCCGCTCTTGTCCATCGCCGCTGCAAGGTCGGCTTGCGTGGTCGCAATGATGCGCGGGCCGTCCTCTTTCAGGTCGTCCAGCATGCGGACAATTCGGGTTTGCGCTTCGAACGGAAGGTCGGCGACCTCGTCGAGCAAAAGGGTTCCGTTCCGTGCCCGGCTTACCAAGGAGAACGACTCCTCGACGTTCTGGAATTCCGCTCCGGTCGCGCTGACTAGCGGCATGCTGCGCCGATCGCCCAAGTCGTGAATGATGCGTGCAATCAAGGACTTGCCTGTCCCGCTTTCGCCGGTGATCAGTATGGGCAGGTCGGCATTCATCACCCGGGCAATCGCTTGATAGAGCGACTGCATGGCCGGGCTGCGTCCGACAAGAGGCAGGTCCTCGGTCACGACCTCGTCCGCTTGGGACGATTGTACACGACTCTGCGGCTTGTCGGCGAGCGCCCGGCTTACCCGCTTCATCAGGTCGGGCAGATCGAAAGGCTTGGGCAAGTAGTGATATGCGTCCGCCTCGGTTGCCTGGATTGCCGTAACGATGGTGTTCTGCGCGGAGATCACTATGACTGGCAGATCGGGACGCACCGAGTTGATCTCCGGGACCAGCTCGATTCCGTTCCCGTCCGGCATGATCACGTCGGTGATCACCAGATCGCCCTTTCCCTCGTTGACCCATCGCATCAATGTAAGAAGCGAAGATGTGGCGTGAACCTTGCAGCCGCCTCGGGTCAAGGCCTGAGTCAGCACCGTTCGGATCGTGCGGTCGTCGTCAGCTACCAGTACTGTGCCATCCATTGGACCCTCGTCTTGCTATTGCTGCTGATCTTTCGGGGCGGCTGGAAGCGACAGGCGGAAGACCGTCCTGCCCGGCGTGCTGTCCACGGTGATCCAGCCATCGTGCTCGGAAACAATCTTCGAAGCCAAGGCAAGGCCCAGACCTGTCCCGTTTTCCCGGCCTGAGACGAAAGGATCGAATATGCCCGGCAAGATGTTCGGCGGAATGCCCGGACCGTCATCAACGATCTCGACATTCAGCGCCAATCCGGTCATGCGCCCATTGCGTCGAATTTTCGACGACGTGTCATAGAATGTACGGATCAAAATGCGCCCGGGCGAACCGCCCGTCGCTTCGGCTGCATTCTTCAACAGGTTCGAGAAGACCTGCAGCATTTGGTCTTCGTCCACCCAAACCAATGGCAGCGACGGATCAAACTCGTCGACCAACTCCATGTGGGCCGCAAATCCCACCGATGCCGAGCGTCTCGCACGGACAATGAGATCGTGGACATTGACCGCCCGACAGACCGGCGGCCGCAGGTTGCCGAACTGCTCCACTTGCTCGAGAAGCCCAAGAATGCGCCGCGTCTCGCTGACGATAAGGTCGGTCAGGGCAAGATCATCCTTGACGAGGTTCATGCCGAGGAGCTGTGCAGCACCCGTGATGCCTGCCAGCGGGTTCTTGATCTCGTGCGCGAGCATTTCGGCCATGCCGATCGCGGATCTCGCGGCCGAGTTCCCGGACATCGCCTGATTCAGCCGCTCTCTCACGAACCTGGGTTCCACCAGCATTACAAGATGATCTGATGTGCCAATCATGGGCGCCAACTTGATGTCGCAGCGTTCAGCCGCGTTGTCACCCGTGACGACATTCATGTTGTTCATGAAGAGTGGGGCCTGCTCGCGCCGAACTCTCGCGGCGTGTTCGCTCATCGGCGCGTCCGTGGCAAATGCATCGAATGCGGACAAGCCGAATGACTGCCTGGCTGAAGAATTCAGATAGCTCTCAGCGGCCGGGTTCATCCCAACGATCCTGTCTTTTCCGTCCAGCAGGATTGCGGGCACGGGAATCGACATCCAGAGGCCGTCCTGGATCTCGGTCATTCATGAACCGCCGCGAGTCTCGATGCCGACATCGGCAACATGGCAATGCATGCGGGCCTGGCACACGCCCTGAAACTGGAACGACTTCCGGGTCCGAGTGCCTGAATTGCCTGCACGCGGAGCGGCCGGCACCTCACGCGCTCCTGCAACAGGCGTCGAGATCAGTGACGGCACATACGGAAATATCGAGAACCCGGACTCAATCACTGCTCCTCATGCCCCTTCTTCTGAATCGCGCCTTGCCACACCGGCCCTGCCTGAACGGCAATTGCTGCGTGGAACCGCACATGTCCCGATATTGGACAACACTGACCCAAGCCTATCATCCAAAATTTTTTCCTTTTAGATCATGCTGTTGGAAAGGCGTCAATACACCAAGCAAATCGATCCGAATTCCTGAACGCCATGCTCAGGCAATGGAACGACATTCGCAGAGCCCTTGCGGGGCGACAGTCGGTCGGCGATGCAGCGCCCCGAGTTTGACCGGGTGCGGCTCGGCGCACTCAATTGCCGCTGCGCACAAGCCCAATGGTGAAATGGGCCTGCCGTGTGTTCCCGGAGGGCCCGGCGCGTCCAATGAAGATTCCGCCAAGTTCAAAAAAATTTCATGTCACTGCATTCGGGATCCCTGAATTGGATGCAATGAAATAGTGGCTTGAAGTAGGAATGCGCCACAATTGGCGATTCCGGTGCAAAGGTGCCAGATTTGTGCAGACCTGCCTGGCTGGCATTGTCAGGAGCGCAGGCACGGCATAGACATTGC
Source organism: Boseongicola sp. SB0675_bin_26 (assembly GCA_009843725.1). Lineage (GTDB taxonomy): Bacteria > Pseudomonadota > Alphaproteobacteria > Rhodobacterales > Rhodobacteraceae > JAJEFO01. The sequence goes on along the minus strand of VYCX01000487.1, from coordinate 4,159 downwards.
GGCATCAAGTGAAGAATGTGGTCCGCGATGGAATTTCGCCTAGGCAACGGCTTTGACGTACATCGGTTTGGCCCCGGCGGGCATGTGACTCTCTGCGGCGTGCATGTGCCCCATGATCGCGGCCTGACTGGCCATTCGGACGCCGACGTTGCCATGCATGCAATCACCGATGCGATTTATGGCGCGGTGGCAGAGGGCGACATAGGCCAGCACTTTCCACCGTCTGACCCGCAATGGAAAGGTGCGGAAAGCACAACGTTTCTGAAGCATGCGACCGCGCTTGCAGACAAGCGGGGATTTCGGATCGCGAACGTCGATGCCACAATCATCTGCGAATCTCCGAGGATCGGCCCCCACGTGCACTCGATGAGAGCGCGGCTTTCCGAGATCATCGGGCTTGCCCGGGACCGAATCAGCGTCAAGGCAACGACGTCAGAGCAACTGGGATTCACTGGCCGGGGCGAGGGCATCGCCGCAATCGCGACCGCCGCCTTGGTGCCAAAGTGACAAGGCGCCTCCTTCTCAGCTTTTTCTTTGCCGGCTTCCTCCGCCCCGCTCCTGGCACGTGGGGGTCGTTGGCGGCCCTTCCTGCGGCATGGGCTTTCTGGCAAATCGGCGGACCGATTCTGCTTGCCGTCGCAATCGTTGCCGCCTTCGCAGGAGGCACCATGGCGACAGCACGGGAACTCGAGGAAGGCGGAACGCACGACCCTGGCTGGATCGTCATTGACGAGGTAGTTGGTCAATGGATTGCGCTTCTTCCTGTCGCCGTCGGTGCCACGGCATCGGGTACGACGCCAACAAGGCTATGGCCTGGCATCCTTGCAGCGTTCCTGCTGTTCCGCCTGTTTGACATCTGGAAACCTTGGCTCGTGGGTCATGCGGATCGTCGCCAGGACGCGTTTGGCGTCATGCTTGACGACCTTTGGGCCGGAATTTTCTCGGCTTGCGGCGTCACCGCACTTGCGGCCATTGCCCATTACGGGCTCAACCCGTGAACGTGCCAGATCTCCTTGACCGCGCACGGCGCTCTGGCGTGATGATTGCCACGGCGGAAAGTTGCACAGGTGGATTGGTGGCCGCCAGAATTACCGACATTCCTGGCTCCTCGGATGTCTTTGAACGCGGCTTTGTCACCTATTCGAACATGTCAAAAGTCGAACTGCTGGGAGTTGATGCCGGAACCATCGCGCGGCATGGCGCGGTAAGCCGACAGGTCGCGAAAGCCATGGCCGAGGGCGCGATTGAAAACTCGGAAGCACACGTCGCCGTCTCGATAACCGGGATCGCAGGCCCGGGCGGCGCTGGCCGCAAGGCCGAAGGGATGGTCTGCTTCGGCCTGGCCAAGGTGCATGCCGACACGTTCACCGAAACCCGACGATTCGGCGCGATCGGTCGCGAGAACGTAAGGGCCGCCAGCGTGCAACACGCCTTGGCATTGCTCGATTCCGGCATTGCCGAATCGCTCAAATGATTGGCCAGTGACGTCAAATCTGCCAAAAAGTTAGGCAATTCCGGAAGCGCCCTCCAAATCGTGCATATTCTGCGCCGCCCGGCTTTCGTTTCCAGCGGCGCTGCTGTTTCTGACTGCGCAGGCAGACCTTTGGAAGGAGAAGCTTCATGGTTGGGGCAGACACGGCTTGGATAATTGTAGCCACGGCACTTGTGCTACTCATGACATTGCCAGGACTGGCACTGTTTTACGGCGGGCTTGTGCGGGCACGAAACGTCTTGAGCGTCTTGATGCATTGTTATGCGCTGGCTTGTCTCATGAGCATCTTGTGGCTGGTTGCGGGTTACTCGATCGCGTTTGGCGACGGGACGGGAGGCATTTGGGGCGGACTCGGCAAGATGTTCCTGAACGGCGTCGACACAACCAGCCTTTCGGGGACACTGCCCGAAGTTCTCTTTTTTGCGTTTCAGATGACGTTCGCCATCATCACGCCCGCCCTGATTGTCGGCGCCTATGTGGAGCGTGCCAAGTTCTCGTTCGTGCTCGCGTTCTCCGGTCTCTGGATGCTGATCTGCTACGCGCCCGTCGTGCATTGGATCTGGGGCGGCGGCATGCTGTCCGACGGAGGGATTTTCGGCGAGGTCGGAGTTCGCGACTTTGCTGGCGGCATCGTGGTCCACCAGACGGCAGGCATCGCCGCCCTTGTTCTTGCCGTCCTTCTGGGCGCGCGAAAGGACAAGTCAAGACCGCCTCATAACCCCGGGTACGTCCTGGTGGGCGCGGCGCTGCTGTGGGTTGGCTGGTACGGCTTCAATGGCGGTTCGCAACTCGCGGCCGACGGCGGAGCTGCCATGGCGATAGCCGTGACCCACATTTCTGCGGCAGCGGCTTCGCTGACTTGGGCGCTGTGGGAGCGCATCAAGCACGGCACTGCATCGCTCGTCGGCATGGTGACAGGCACCATTGCGGGGCTTGCATCCATTACGCCGGCTTCCGGCTTTGTTGGCCCTCTTGAAGCGCTCATCATTGGCGCCATAGCGGGCATTCTCTGCCTGGAGGCCGTCCACGTCATCCGTGACCGCCTCAAGATCGACGACACGCTCGACGTCTTTGCTGTGCATGGAGTCGGTGGAATCTTTGGAACCGTCATGCTCGCGCTTCTTGGCCATGCCAGCTGGGTCGGGCAGGTCGGCGGCGTTGTGGTCGTAGGCATCTATGCGACCGTCATTTCGATCATCATCGCCATCGTCTTGAAGGCGCTTCTTGGCATGCGCGTCGACGAAGAGACGGAAGTGACCGGCCTCGACATCGCGCAGAGTGGCGAGCGGGCGTATGACATGACGTCCTGATTCCCTGTCGGGCGTGGGGCATTCTTGTCCTGCGCCCCAGGAACCGGTCCGAAGAGCCGTCATCGAATCCGGGCCCTTTGGACCGGAGTGCCGTCGGGCAGACCCTTGCTCAGCGTCAGGGCGGCGATCGTTGCCCGGCGGCCGCAATTGTTCTCCCGTTTTCGCCGCGCAACGGCTGCCGCGAGCAGGCACAATGGCTTCGTCCGCCTCCAGGCCTTGTGCGGCGCCTGCATACGCGCGTGATCCTTGTGTCACTTTCGAGGCAAAAATGCATGCTTCACCAGATCTCGCATCATGATCCTCTCGACCGGCATGCCGAGTCTCCTGTTCTGGTCACATATGACCCTGCCGAAGAGGACCAGCGACACCAACTGTCAGCTTGAAGGATTCCGGGATCGGGTTTTCGAGCCTTGTCGATGAGGCAGCCAAGCGCAATTCAGTGCCAGGCAACGCTCCGCTAACTGCCGTTGAACCGTGCAATCATTTCATCCCACAATGGAACCAGAGCAGGCAGGCCGTCCCAGAAGGACTGGTCCCGGCGCCGGTCGAAGTCCTCCAGAGGAATGCCTTGCTGCTCGACCCATGTATAATAGCCCAGGTTGAATATGCGCTCCCTTTCAAATCGACCCAGCTCCTGCATATGGTCGATGCCGGCGCCAAGAACATAGCGGCCAAAGGTCTCCGCAGCGGTCACTTCGTCGAATCGGCCTCCGAAATGCTTGTCCGCCGCAGTGTCGATCTCGGTCTGGTACATGTCTGCTCCGTCAGTCGCCACGGTAAGCACCACGTCACGTTCACCCAGATCCATGTACCTGGCGTATTTGATCGCTCCAAGAACATTGGCAATTGACGACAGCCCCAGATTTGCCAGGCTGGCCATCAGTTCCTGGCCTATTCCCCTGTGATCCGAGAGATATCTTCGCCCAGCCGGAGTATTGAACAGAAGGTTCAAACCGTCACAGGCGCTGCCCGACACACCGATCACAAAGTCCGAATCCATGACATTGTGGATCAGTGGGACGTGCTTGTCCCCGATCCCCTGAATGTTGTGTTCCCCGTAGCCGTTATACAACAGGGTCGGGCACTCCAGGGCTTCGATCACGCCGATATCCGTACCGAGGGCCCGTTTGAGGTGTTCCCCCGCCGCCAGTGTTCCACCCGAACCGCTTGCAGCAACGAATGCGCGAGGGCACAGGTCGTGATCGGTGTTCAGATGCTCGGAGACGCGTTGCAAGGCCGGGCCGGTCACCGCACGGTGAACGATGTAATTTCCAAATTCGCTGAACTGGTTGAGTATCAGGTTCTCCGGATCCTTGGCCAAGGCATTGCAGGCGTCGTAGATCTCCTTCACGTTGCT
>VYCX01000135.1 GCA_009843725.1 Boseongicola sp. SB0675_bin_26 | reverse complement strand
ATCACGGCGGCGCGGAGAACCCCGAAAATGTCCCCATATGAGAATCGGTCCCCCCGGGACTGCATGTCCTCCGCCAGCGGCATCGAGCGCCTGCCACCCAGGGACGCGCGGATCTCGCGGACGCCCTCCAGCAGCTCGCGCTGCTCCGCCGGGCTGAGCGCCATGATCCGGGCCGACCCGTTCCTCTCGCGCCCGTCGCGCTCGACGAGGCCGACGACGTAGCGGGCGATCGTCCGCCCCCGCCGGGCCGCGTGGTCACGCACGGTGTCCCACTCGGCGTCCGTCGCCGAGACCGACAGGTGCCTCGGAGGCTTCCTCGCGTCCGTCACGGCGCCCGGTCCGCGGCCATCGCCGAGATCGCCGACAGGAGGCTCTGGCCGCTGCCGCCGGGAAGCTCGTCACCGAGCGCCTGCACGAAGTCCAGGACGTCGAGGACGCCGTCGAGAAGCGCGAACTGCGCCTCCGCGTCAAGCGCCAGCGGGTGGACGTCGGGATCGTCCGCAAGCGCAAGGTCGAGCACGTAGCGCGAGATCGGCTTGCCCGCGGCCTTCGCCCGCATCCGGATCATCTCCTGCTCCTCCGGCGGGCAGTGCAGGCTGCGCTGCCGCCGACCGCCGCGCGCCCCGCCGCTCACGGCGGATCCTCCGGCACGATGCCCGCGCCCGCCGCCTTCCAGCGGTTCGCCGCGCCGGGATCGGAGAGACGGTCGAGCATGCCCTCCCGGTCCATCCACGTGTCGACCGCGTCGCAGGCGTCCTCCCAGGCCTTGCCCGCCCCGGCATCGCGCAGGCGCCGCTCCTCCAGCCTCGAGAGCACCAGCGCCTCGCGGACCGCGCGGCGCAGGACCTCCCTCGGCAGGTCGTCGGGCGCCAGCGCGCGGGAGACGACGTATCTCGACATCTCCATGCCGCTCGCCCCGGCGGCCTGCGCGATGCGCTCCCACTCCGCGTCCGTGGCCATCAGGCCGCGCTGCCTGCGGACGGCGCTCACGGCGCCCGTCCGGGCCGGTTCGCGGCGTCAGTGCGCCACACACGCCACGGATTCCTCATTGACATCCCTCCTATGTTCCTGACACCTGTATTGTGCCATGAACACACTGCGATTGCAAACCAGCCGCTAATGAATGTTCCCTGTCTGCAACTTTTTTCTAATCAGTGTCAGCATTCCGATTACAACATTGTTGCTTGACATTCCTAAGTTGAACCTTGTAATCAAGAGTCTTGCAGGAGATAGCAACAGATTATCGGAGTGTCTGGCGCCACGTTCTGTCCACGGTTTTCATCACACCCGCCACGAACAAGGCGCGGCGTACATGGCCATGGGGGCGCAAGTCGCGACTGGCCATCCCCAGGCGTACTGTGTTGTGCCTGGCGCAGGATTCCTGAACTCGACCGGCGCGCTTTCGACCGCGTATGCGGTCCATTCGCGGGTTCTTGCCTTGATCGGCCAGATTCCGATTGGCGCGATCGGCAAGGGATTCGGCGTGCTGCATGAAATCCCGGACGAGCTGGGCATTTTGGCGAGGCTGACAAAGAAGTCCTCGACGCTTGGTCGTGCGGAGGACACAGCTGACACACTCACAAGCACATGGCGCGCCTTGAAATCGGGGCCGCCCCGACCGGTCGGCCTGGGAATCCCGGTGAACTTCTGGAAGTCGGACACAGGCTTTGCCGGCGAATTGAACGTGAGCGCCGAGCCCGGCCCATCTGTCGACCAGGACGCAGTGGCCGAAGCCGCAAGGCTGATGCAATCGGCCAGGTCACCCTTGATCGTGGTTGGCAGCGGCGCGCTGGATGTCAGCCAAGACGTGCGGCGACTGTCCGGGGCGCTTTCCGCACCAGTCGTCGCCTTTCGAAACGGGCAGGGCGTAATGTCCGCGGACGCACCGCTGCACGTCACCATGCCCGTCGCGCATGCACTTTGGCCCAAGGTCGATCTGGTGATCGGGCTTGGGTCGCGCCTGCAATCGCAGATCATGGCCTGGGGTGCGGATGATGACCTGAAGGTCATTCATGTCACGATTGACCCCGAAGAGATCGGTCGGATCAGGAATCCAACGGTCGGTCTCTGCGCCGATCTGGACGATGCATTGCCTGCCCTGCTGTCCGAGCTGGAAGGCAAGGAAGACAAGCGCGACAACTGGGTCGAAACCGTTCTTGCCGAAAAGGCCCGAGTGAACTCAAGGATATCCACGAAGCTCGCCGCCCAGCTTGCGTGGCTAAAGGCCATTAGAGCCGAGCTGCCGCGCGACGGAATTCTTGTCGATGAGATCACGCAGATGGGATACGTCTCACGGTTCGGGTTCCCGAGCTACCTGCCAAGGACGGTTGTCACTCCCGGGTATCAGGCGACGCTTGGGTACGGATATGCCACCGCGCTCGGCGTGGCCAATGCGCGGCGGGACGTGCAGGTCGTGAACTTCTGCGGCGATGGCGGGATCATGTTCACTCTGAACGAAATGGCGACAGCCGTCCTTCACGAGATCCCGGTGACGACCGTCGTCTTCTCTGACGGGCACTACGGCAACGTGAGAGGCCTCCAAAGAGATCACTACCAGGGTCGCTTCATCGCCAACGACCTCGCCAATCCCGACTTCGTAAAATACGCCGAGGCGTTCGGCGCCCAAGGACTCCGCGCAAAGACCCCGGACGAGCTGCGTGCACGCCTTCGAGAGGGAATGGCGCATGCGGGACCGACCCTGATAGAAGGGGGCTTATACGCTTAACTTGCCAAAATCGCATTTCCGTCAAGCCCGCTTGAGTTTCCGGTTGTGCAGCCGCCGCGACGGATCGGCGGGCTTCACGTGAGAGAAGAAAGCCCGCGCCGCCTGTTCCGGCGTGGCGTCCAGCTTGATGATTCGGGTTTCCGGGCGTCCCCGCTTCTTGTGCTCTGACGACGGTTTCTTCTTGGTCACAGCTAATCCTCCCTGAGATGTGCGGATGGCGGATCGGTTGGCTTGGCCGCATCAATCAACTCAAACCATCGAGTCATGCGGTTTTCGGGCAAGCAGCTTTCGCCCCAATACTCGACAAACAGCGCATCATCCAATTCAGCGGCCGCCTTGCGGATCGCTTTGATGTTGTTCTTGACTGACCGCAGAATGTAATCGCCGCCGCGTTCAGGGCCAGCGACGCTGCCAGCACTGAACATGTCTCGCACATTGGACGCCAAAACGCCGTGCTGTGTCAGCAAGTAGACGGCGATGCCGTCATACTTGCTCCGCTTTCGCGACCCTTGGAATATCTCCGGGCACATCAAGGCCGCTTCTGCACGAAGTGCCGATTGTCTGGATGTGTCCAGGTTCCGATACAGTCTCACATTGACGGGGATGGTGTGGTCTTGATCGTCGCCAAACCACCATAGCCGCTCGCCTTCTTTCAACCTCTTCTGAACGTCTTCTTTCACGAGGACCATCTTGTCCTTCATGTCCAGATCTTTGAACGCCTCCAGCGTCAGATCCAAATCTCGGAAGAAGTTGCCTCCGCCATCCATGTCAATCATGTAGCGCGGCGAATGAGAAATGCGCACTCCCTTGATGCAATTCTCGTATCGGCTCCAACGCGCTTCGGGTATGTCAGATCGGAAATAGACCAAGTAGACGTGGCTTGCCGCTTCGTCCCTCATTCCCTCAAAGATGCTGTTTCCTGTCCCGTGCCATGTTGATCTGGAAGTGAATTTCACTTCGACTCCAAAGCCGTTGACCACAATGTCCGGAAATGCGCTGTCGTGGAATGTCGGTTCCGCGTTTGCGTCGTCTTCACAAGCGATCTTCAGTTGCGCCAGAACCGTTTCCTCCAGCTCATCGGCATTGGAGTATCCCGGCATTCCTGCACGGGCTTGCTGGTTCATCGTCCGGACTGATTGGTCAAGACGCGCCTCGAACTCTTCTGGCGTCATGCAAAGACCTGATCGCCAATGGCCTTGGCCAAGTGCCAGGCCAAGACCGGCGGGACGGCATTGCCGATTTGCCGTTCGGTTTCGCGCATGGCGCAAGGAAAGTGGAAGTTGTCAGGAAAGGACTGGAAGCGTGCTTGCTCGCGCAGGGATATTCGGCGCGGCAAGGAATAGTGCCACTGCACGTTTCCGTGGTGTTCTGCCCGCATGGTCGTAGCTGGCGCATCCGCCTTCAGAGTCCTTGACCCTTGCTCTGGAGAACGCTTGGCGCGGCTCCAAATGTGCTTGATGTCCGAGTTCTCTGGCGCATCTTCCAAGTCTGAAACTGCCGCCCTTGCAGTTATCGGCACATCAACGGAACGCTCCGGGAACTTGAATGGCCGCTTGCCTCTCACGCCGACTATGAACAATCGTTCCCGGTTCTGCGGAACGCCGTAGGACGACGCCAGCAATACTTCTGTAGTCACTGCGTATCCGGGAAGATCAAAGTCCGAAAGAACCCTGTCGCCGAATTCGCATGACAACAGACCTCGCACGTTTTCAGCTACAAAAACCCTCGCCCGCGTGTGCCTGATGGCTTCAATCATCTTGCGATACAGGACAGTTCTCTGGCCTTGTGCCGCTTGCCTCTGCCCGTTGACTGAAACGTCTTGGCAGGGGAAACCGCCTATCAAAATGTCGCAGCGTCTCGGCAGTTGCCGCATGGCGTCTTCGATGTCCGCAGCCATTATGTCGTGACCCAGATTTTCTTGATAGGTCCGGCAAGCCGCTTCCGACATGTCGTTTGCGAAGATGATGCGATTGGCTAAAGACGCGTAGGTCTTGCCGAGGAAATTGAACCCTCCGACAAAACCGAGGTCCATGCCGCCGCATCCAGAAAAGAGGCTGGCCACTGTCCGCGTGTCGGTTTCGGCACAAGCCGTTTCAAACCGCGTATTCGGAACCGGGGCGTTCACGCTGCCGCCCCGGCCTTAGCTACTAGATCATCATACTTGATGCGCCTTCCCACGATGGCGCGGGCAAGGAACGCCATCTGGTCGATCGTGTCCATGTCGCGAATGTTGTTCCGGCCCTCGAACTCCGCAACGTAGCGGTCAAGGTGCTGGTCCGAAATGTGATGGAAGGTGCCATGATAGCCGCGCTTGAAGAGGCTCCACAGGGCCTCGATGCCGTTCGTGTGCACGTCGCCCCTGACATACTCGTGCGCACTGTGGTTGACGCTCTCATGCGCCCGGTTGATGCCTTTGTAGGCTCCGGCGTCGTCAGTGTAGACTGTTGCGGTTTCTTCCGTGCGGTCTTCGACGAAGGCTCGCAGCGTCGGAGCGTCAGTGTTCCGCACGACGGCCGCACTCACCATCTTGGTCTCACGGTCCTTGACTCCGGCAACAATCATCTTGCCCGCCGTGCCGCGCCCAATTCCGGCCTCCTTGCGTTCCTTCCTCTTACGGTTCGACATGTTCTTGACCTTGCCGCCGATTGCCGTCTCATCCGCTTCTACAGGGCCGGGGAATGGTTTGTCTATACCGCCCATGAAGCCTTCTCGAATGCGCTGCATCATGAACCACGCCGTCGCCTGACGAATGCCGACTTCGCGATAGAGCTTCATGCTGGACGTGCCCTTGATCCCCGTTGTCATCATGTAAAAGGCGATTGCCCAATCTTGGAACCCGATCTTGCTGGACTCCATCGCCGTGCCTTTGCGGACGGAGAAGTAGGCGCGGCAATCCTTGCAACGATAAGGCATAGGCTTCCGGTTCTTGGAAACCGAATACCTGACCGAGCCGCAATCAGGGCAGTGCCGTTCGCCGTTTGGCCACCTTTGTTCTTCAAACCACCTCTCGGCGGTGTCGTTGTCCGGGAACATCTTGAGAAGCTGGACGATGGTGATGCCCTTGCGGTGCGACCTTCCGGGTGCCTTGTGCGCCATGTGATTCGTCTCCCATATCTGGCAAGCATTGTGCCATTAAATCGGGAGCGTGTCAAGCGATTTTGGCAAGTTAAGCGTATAAGCCCCGATAGAAGTGCCGGTGGGCGAATTCAGCAGCCCGTGGGAATTCGTGCTCATGCCAAGGAACAGAGGACCTTGACATGTCGGATCATGCCGCCATCGGCCCCCTGCGTGACGGGACCTTGTCCTCGCACAAGCACGCAGCACCGAACCGTTCTCGGTCGTCGCACGCATCGTCTGGCCACCCACATTGCTGGCGTGCCGACGATTCATTTCGCTGCTGATTTCGAGACGAGGCACGCTTTCCCTTGATTCCTCTCAATCAGCGCAGCAGGGGAAGACATGGGGTTCGAAAGCTTCATGCACCTCGCCCTGGAGGAAGCTCGCGCCGCCGCAAGTCGGGGCGAAGTGCCGGTGGGTGCCGTCCTGATCGGCACTGGCCGAGAAATCCTGGCGCGCGATGGAAACCGGACGCGCGAGTTGTCCGATCCGACTGCACATGCGGAGATTCTGGTCATTCGTGCCGCAACGATGCGCCTGGGCTCCGAACGCCTGACCGGGTGCGACCTCTACGTCACGCTGGAACCCTGCGCGATGTGCGCGGCAGCGATCTCGGCAGCCCGGATCGCACGCCTCTACTACGGCGCACCCGATCCGAAGTCCGGCGGGGTCGCCCACGGCGCGCGCGTGTTCTCGCATCCGCAAGCGCACCACGCACCCGAGGTCTATGACGGCATTGGCGCGGAGGCTTCCGCGAAGCTCCTACGGGAGATGTTCCAGGACAAGCGCTGACGGAGCCAGGAGCCACCGCATGCCGCGATGCTCTCTCGGCGGGCGCGGTCCCCGGCACGGACGCGGCGATCCTCCAGATGCATCTGCGGTTCGCCGACGTGATGGTGGTCGTGCTCTCGAACAGCGAGATCAACGAGCTACAAGCCGGCCTCGATGACGCACCGAGCATGCGCTGTTCCCGAGGCACGGCAGGGTCAGATCGAGCGCGCCGATGCGGGCGCCGCCATGGCATTTCTTCCCTGCATGCCACTGCGCTGGAACGACGATGAGACCGTCAGCGCGGATGCGATTCGTCGGGCGCTGGCGCTCGACCATCCGGTCCACGACTGCGTGTACCTTGCGCTCGCGTTCCGCATCGGCGCGACAGTGGTGACGGCGGACCGTCGATTTGTGACGGCGGTTGCATCGACCGAGCATTGCGGGGCAGCGATGACGCTGAACGACTACGCGGGAACTCGATGATCACGAGCTTTGTTCGTGGTTTTGGGCGGTCGGAACGGAAGAAGGCGAACGATGCCAGGAAACTCCGGTCGCGGCGAAACGCAGGCTCACGGATATCGCGTCCATGGGAAATGTCCCGGATAGAGCAAGTATCGCGCCCGTCGCCTCCATAGCCAGAGATGCGTCTACGTTGCAAAGGCCCAAAGAGAGATCGACGGCGAAGCCAGGACCTTCGCGCCGCAGCATGCGGTCGGCGAGCATGTCCGCGACGTCCGCAGGACCGCCTCGCAGCACCGCGAGCAATCAATGGTTTGCGGCGACAGGAACCAAGGTCAACTTGGACATGGATGGAAGCGCAAGGAGATTGGCACGAACGCCTGGAATGCGCGTGACGTTTCCAGAGATTGTGCTCTCAACCAGCCGCCTTGGCAATTGGTCGAGGCAACAAGGCCAAAGCGGCAACAGTGCTCTTGTCGTGGCTCCTCGCGTCGGCGCCGACCGCGCTGACGTCCCTCAAGAACGCCTCAAGGCTCGCGGCGCGGCACGCGCGCCGATGGAATCTTCGAATGCCACCACAGGCCACGCAAGCCGGCAGCCGCCGAAAACGCACGACAAGGATCAGATCTCAAGCGTCTCCATCACGTTCGGGGTGCGCACGTCCACGCCGGGCAAGCCAGCTACGAGTTCGTCCGCCGTCTGGGCGAGAATCGGAAAGGTCTTGTAGTGGCAGGGAATCACTGTCTTGAAATTGAAGTACCTCTTCGCCGCCCAGGCTGCGCCCTTCATGTCCATCGTGAAGTGCCCGCCGGCGCAGAGAATCCCGATGTCCGGCGCGTGGTATTCGCCGATCCAGGCCATGTCCGCCATGATGTCGGTGTCGCCCGACACGTAGATGCAATGTCCTTCCCCACGGATGATGTACCCGGCCTCGGCGCCTGCATAGACCGGCCCTGCATCAGAACCGAGCGAGGACGAGTGGGTCGCCGCGACCATCGAGACCGCGACCCTGCCCAGATGCACCGTGCCGCCCTTGTTGAATCCCACCGTCGCCACGCCCTCGGTCGCCTCCCAATGACCCATCAGGTCGTAGATGCCGACCAGCGGCGCCCCGGTCTCCCGTGACAGGGCAAGCGCATCTCCCGTGTGATCGCCATGCCCATGGGTCAGAAGGATGTGGGTGGCGTCCTTTGTTGCAGCGTCCCGGCTCTCCTCAGGGAAAACGGGGTTGCCGCTCAACCAAGGGTCCAGGAGCAGTGCCTGGTCCTCGATCTCGATCCGGAATCCGCCATGGCCCAGCCAGGTGAGTTTCATTTGTACCTCCCATATGTCCTGCATTCAGGATAACAGGAGACGACATGGACTTGACAGGCACAATCGACGGATATTGCGAACGGACGGATCCCACATTCTGGTCCGAGCCCGTCAACGCAGTCACCAACCTGGCCTTCCTCGTGGCCGCAATCGTGATGTGGGCACGAACGCGCGGCATGCCGGCAGGACAGATGCTGTCGGCGCTCCTCTTCCTGATCGGCGTCGGGTCGGGACTGTTCCACACCTTTGCAACGGGATGGGCCGCGCTGGCTGACGTCGCGGCAATCGTGATCTTCACGTTGGCCTATCTCTACCTTGCAAACCGCGACTTCATGGGCTGGCCGGTCTGGATTTCAGGTCTCGGCACCTTGGCCTTCCTGCCATATTCCCTGGTCCTGACGCGGGTCTTCGAAACGCTGCCGTTCTTCGCGATATCGAGCTTCTATTGGCCCCTGCCCCTTCTCATATTCGCCTACTCGGCGTTGTTGCTGCGATCCTCCCCGGTGACTTCCCGCAACCTTGCGGGCGGCGCGGCGATCCTTTGCGTTTCGTTGACGGCCCGGTCCGTGGATGAACTGTTCTGCATGGCCTTCCCGCTGGGAACGCATTTCGTCTGGCATCTGTTGAACGCGATCATGCTCGGCTGGATGATCGAGACCTGGCGTCGCCACAGATCCTGATCCGGCGCTTCCCGGGCCAGGCTTGAACGGAACGCGAATGGCGCACGGCAATGCCAGGCAGTCTTTCCCTTTGTTCATTGTCGAACCGTTGCGCGACGGCCTTGGAAATCCATTGGTGGACTTCCCCGGCGAAACGCGAGGACCTGCGGCGGAACAGGAAAGGCCGTCTGGCCGAGAAAGGCGAGAAGGCTCTCGGCATCGAGAGATGCCCGACCGCCTGACAGCAGGGCAGCATGCCGAAAGGCCCCGCCAGGGAGGCGACAAGCATCCGGAATGCCGCTACAGGGGACCCGATGGCAAACAGGCCGACGCCGAAACGCCGGAAACCCGGCCAAGGCGACCGGTCAGGGGCGTGACCCCTGGATCCCGAAGGGCGCGGGTCGGGTTGCGGACCACGCACTTCGAACCCGGGACGCCGCTCCCTGGACACGATGCAGACGAGATTGCGCCATCGCCGGACCCTTGCGGGGGTCAAATCCGGCATCCCGTGCGCTCGCCCCAAAGCAGGGGAACGGCTTTCTCAAATCAAGAGTGTCGGGCGCTCACGTTTGAAGATGCGGTCGGCGGGTTCGCTTCCCAGAAGTTCGCGGGCGTGCCGGTGGCCGGAATAGACGGCGGCCTGGATCGTTCCGGGAACTTCGGCGTCGCCGATGGTGCGGTGCGGGATGTCGCGACCGTGCAGCTCGCGTGACAGTTCATCGTCCGGCATCCGGTTGGTGACGGATATCAATGTCGATCCGAGAATCGGGTCTACCCGGTCACCGGTATCCGATCGCACGATGTGGAGGGCGCCGTTTTCCCAACTCGTGGCCGTCGAGTTTGGATACATGCTCACGCCGGACGCCTTCAATTCGGCGATCATCCTTGGTTGCTCAAGTGTGCTCGTCATCCAGCCCCCGATGATCGGTGCGCCGGTCACGATGTGGACGTCATGCCCCTTGTCCGCGAGATGCGCCGCAAGCGCGTTGGCCATGTAATAGTGATCGTCATCATAGATGACGACCTCTTCACCAGGCACCGCCCCATTCAGGATGTCGTCGGGGGTCAGCGCATGATCAGCGAAACCCTCGATTGACGTCAGGTTGGAACGGCCGCGTCCGTCATCCAGCCAGTGCGCACCTGTCCCGACGAGAACCTCGTCGGCGTTGAACTCCGCTATTGCGTCTGCATCCAAGTTGCTGTTCGGAAACAGGCTGACATTTGACATCTGTTGCAGCTGATGCAGCCGATAGT
>VYCX01000117.1:5674-10353 GCA_009843725.1 Boseongicola sp. SB0675_bin_26 | reverse complement strand
TCGTAGGGCCGCTCGTGAAGCGGGCGTCAGTTCGTGTGCGACGACGACGAGATTCTTATGGAGCCCGGCGTCTTCAAGAAAGCGGATCAAGCCGGGATTGCCGGCGCTGGAGCAATAGATGCCGCAAATGTCAGCACGGGCCCGAAACACCTCCGGCAGCATCCGGCTGATCAGATCCGGGTCGTCGCGCCCCTCGACGCTCGGCATGACTTCGAGTGCTGGACACTCCTCGGCCATCAGCGCATCAAAGCCTCTTCTGCGTTCCAAGTGGTCGCGTGCAAGGCGTGAACCGGTGATGACGAGAATTCGGCCCTCGCCCCTGACAAGGCGCCCCATCAGTTGTGCCGCAGTCCGTCCGGCTGCGATGTTATCGATGCCGACGAAATGATCGCGCTCGGAGCTTGGCAGGTCCGAGACCAGCGCGACGACCGCAATGCCCTTGGCACGAGCGCGCTTGACCGCGTCGCGTACCGCAGGCGTTTCGACCCCGATCACCGCGACGCCATCCGTCGTCTCGGGGTTAAGCGCGCTCAGCGCATCCACCACGGCACGCGGGTCGAACGGTGGGACGGTCATGCGTTCCAGCGTTATGCGTTGGTGGACGAGAGTCGTGCCCTGTGCGGCAATTTCCTTTCCGAGCGCGACCATGAACTCGTTCGTGTTTTCCGGAATGATGAACAGAAGCCGATAGTGCCGCCGTCGTGCAAGACTTGCCGCTGCAGTATCGCGGACATAGCCCAGTTCAGCGACCGCCTTGTTGACCTTTGCGATCGTGACGCCCCTCACGCCGGGCCGAGCGTTCAGGACCCGGTCCACGGTCGCCAGCGAGACACCTGCACCGCGTGCAATGTCGTTGGCGGTGGCTTTCTGGGCGTAGCTGATGTCGCTTCTTCCGGTCAGCGTCAGTCCTCCACCGCCTTGGCGAGACCCTCGAAGAGCAACGCGACGGCCTCTGCACCCGGATCGTTGTGTCCCATGAGGTTTTCGGACGGGACGTATGCAGCGCGGCCCGCCTTCGCCTTGTGGATGGAAGATGTCCGGTCGGCGCCCTTGCGGGCGGCGTTAGCTGCCGCAGCGAGGCCGGCGCCGATCGCGTCAAGCGCGGGAGCGAGCGCATCGATCATCGTGCGGTCTCCAACTTGAGCGCCGCCGACTTCGGTGACGCGTTTCAGGCCTTCCTTCAAGGCCTTCTCGACGGTTGCGCCGCCAGCGCAAGCATCGCCCGCGGCATTGAAATAGATCGCGAGAATGACACCAGAGGACCCTCCCATGGTCTGGCTCAACTCGTTGCCGAGCACGGGAAAGAACTGGGTGAGGTCCGCGAGCGGCATCCTGTCGAGCCTGGACTTCAACGACCGAGCGGCGGCGGCGAGCGTGCTGCCGGTGTCACCGTCGCCGGACTTGGCATCCAGCTCGTTGAGTTGCCTCTCGGCACCAATCAGAAGGTCGGCCACTTGCTCGATGACCCTGCGCGTTCTCGGATTGGGCGAAGGGATTGGTTCAATCGGCGTGAGTCCATCGGGGAGCGGCGTGACCTCCACGTCGGTCAATTTAGTCAGGCCGGGCCATGCCGGCATCGGCACAGTCGAGGAAAGCGCGGCGAGATCGCTTTCGGTGGCCGGCAGGACGGAGACTGAGAAGCCCTGCATGTCAAGCGACGTCATCATCGGCGCCGGGCCGATCATGTGGGTGATTGCGCCCGAACCCGCAAGCGCGTGGCAAAGGACGGACATCTCCAGAGACGTTGTCGAACCGAGGTTGTTCATGAGCGCGACGCACGGGCCGCCGTCAATGTGGGGGCGGAGTTTTTCGAGCACGACTTCCATCGCCCCCGCGGCGCCCGCAAAACCGATCTGCTCGATTCCCGGTTCACCGTGTATGCCGAGGCCTAGCTCAGCCTTGCCAAACGGAATGCGGTCTTCCTTTGGCGAGCCGGGGATGGTGCAGGTGTCAAGGCTTGCGCCTATGGAGGCGACGTTGCCGATGACCCTTTTCGCCTCCTGCGTCACTTTATCGAGGGACGCGCCTGCGTCTGCCAAGGCGCCCGCGATCTTGTGGACAAATAGCGTGCCAGCAACGCCACGAGGTTGCGAAAGTTCAGGAAGCGCGACGTCATCGTCCACCACGACCATTTCCACCTTGCGACCGAGGGCCCGTGCGAGTTCGGCGGCAAGGCCGAAGTTCAGGCGGTCGCCTGTATAGTTCTTGACGATGAGCAGGCATCCGGCCTCCCCGGTGACCGCAAGGATGCCGGCCAGCACGGCTTCCACGGAGGGAGATGCAAAGATCTCTCCGCATACGGCGGCCGTCAACATGCCAGGGCCGACATATCCTGCATGCGCGGGTTCGTGCCCGGATCCGCCACCCGATACCAGCGCAACGTTCGAACGGTCCCAGTCGGTTCGGTAGACAACCTTTACATGCGGGTAGCCGTCAAGTCGCGCGAGCTTGCCGCCGGAGCAGGCAAGAAGCCCGTCGATTGCCTCCTTGACGAGATCTTCCTTGGCGTTGAAGAATTGCGCCATGTCTTTCCTCCCTTACTTGATCCGGTTGCCCTCGGCGTCGAAGAAGATCGGGTTTCGCGCCGCGATGCGGACCGGCTCGCCCGGCATGAGCGTGCTATGCGGATCGGTGAGCGTGACGACGTCATGCTCTCCGAGTTTCATGTGGAGACGGGTCTGGTCGCCCAAGTGCTCAACGCGTACAACCGTCGCGTCCTTCCCTTTGCCTTGAATGATGTTCTCGGGCCTTAGGCCAACCTTCACGGCGCCCGGCGGAACCTTCTCGCCAAGAAGGCCTGCCGGCAACAGGTTGATTCTTGGCTGGCCGAGACGCGCGGCGACGTAGGCCGTCCTCGGGTTCTCGTATATCTCGCGCGGATCACCGAACTGGACGATCCGTCCGGCGTCCAGAACGCCGACATGGCTCGCCATCGTCATCGCCTCGATCTGGTCATGAGTGACATAAAGGAACGTTTCGGCGAGCTCTGCGTGTATGCGCTTCAACTCAACACGCAGACTGGCCCGCAGCTTCGCGTCGAGAGAGGAGAGCGGTTCATCCATCAGGAAGATCTGCGGATCCCGCACCAGCGCGCGGCCGATGGACACGCGCTGCATCTCGCCGCCGGAAAGCTCTGTCGCCTTGCTGTCGAGCTTGTGCAGGATATGCAGAACCCGGGCAACCTCATGCACCTTTTTCGCAATCTGGTCTTCAGGTGTTCTGAGAATCGGCGAACGCAACGGGAAGGCCAGGTTTTCGCGCACGTTCAAGTGCGGATAGAGCGAGTATTGCTGGAACACCATTGCCACATCGCGTTGCGCAGGCGTAAATCCGTTCACGACGTTTCCGCCGATGCGGATTTCGCCCCTGTCGGTCTGCTCCAATCCGGCGATCAGCCGCAGGGTGGTCGTCTTTCCTGCGCCCGTTGGCCCCAGAAGCACCACGAACGCGCCATCCGGCACATCAAGGTCCATGTCGATCACGGCTCTTGCCTTGCCAAATGACTTGGAGACGTTTCGGAGCTGCACCTCAGCCATGGTGCAGTCCCTCGTTCAATTCAGAGCGTAGGGCACGGCCGGTAGCCCTGTCAAAAACCGTGACTGTAGCTGAGTTAAAGTCAAGACCGACTGTCTCGCCCGCCTTTGCAGGCCGGTCGGAGGCGATTCTTGCCTTGACCTCGCCGTTAGGCGTCCGGACTGTCACGATCTGAGTGGTGCCAAGATACTCGGTGGCCATCACTTCGCCGCGATAGGTGGAGTCGGAAACGAGGCGGACATGTTCCGGGCGCACGCCGTATACGAGATCGCCGGACGCGTCCTCGTGTAGTTCAGGAACGCCCATAGGAAAGCCGTCCAGCTCAATGGCGGTGTCGCCGTGCGCCAAGGCGCCGGAAAAGTCCAAGAAGTTCATTGAAGGCGAACCGATGAAATCGGCGACGAACATTGTGGCGGGCTTGTCGTAGATTTCCTGAGGCGTGCCGAATTGCTCGACCACTGAATTGTTCATGACGACGATCTTGTCGCCCATCTGCATGGCCTCTAGCTGATCGTGTGTCACATACACTGTCGTTGCGCCCATTCTGTCGTGAAGTGCGCGAAGCTCTTCGGCCATATGTTCACGAAACTCAGCATCAAGTGCGCCAAGGGGTTCGTCCATCATGAACGCCTTTGGCTCCCGCACGATGGCGCGCCCAAGTGCGACCCGCTGCCGGTCGCCTCCGGACAGGCCGCCCACGGGCCTCTTCAGAATGCCGCGAATGCCAAGTAAGTCGGCAACCCATTCAACTTTCTCGCGGACTTGCGCGCGCGGCATTCCCTGGCTTCGCAGGGGATAGCCGAGATTGTTGTAGACGTTCATGTGAGGATACAACGCGAACATCTGGAACACGAAAGCGATGTCGCGTTCCGGCGGGGCGCGGTGGGTGATTTCCTCACCGTCGAGATAGATCTTCCCAGCCGTAGGAGCTTCCAGCCCAGCGATCATGCGAAGCGTGGTGGTCTTGCCGCAGCCTGAAGGGCCGAGAAGCATGAAAAATTCGCCATCTTCAACGGTGAAGGAGGTTTCCCGAACTGCTACGAAGTCACCGAATTCCTTGCGAATGTCCTTTACAACAATCTCAGCCATCAGTCGTCCTCCGGAAAGTGGCTGACAATGATGAACATGACCGTTCCTGCCAACGT
>VYCX01000117.1:0-5664 GCA_009843725.1 Boseongicola sp. SB0675_bin_26 | reverse complement strand
AACGTCGTGATGAATGAATAGGTATAGGCCCACATCACGAGCGGCTGCATGAGCATGACGACGCCCAAGCCAATCACAATCGTTGCCAGCAATTCCCACGGGCCACGTCGGAATCGGGCGAGACCTTTGACGAAGTTGCTCATTTGCGGACCGCTCCGAAAGTGATGCCGCGCAGAAGGTGCTTCCTCAGCAAGATGGTGAAGATCATGACAGGCAGAAGGAAGATCGTGGCGCCGGCCGCAACCGCCGGCCAGTCGAGGCCGCCAATGCCGATGATGGTCGGGATGAAGGGCGGGGCGGTCTGTGCGGTGGCGGAGGTCAGCAGCACGGCAAAGGCGTATTCGTTCCATGAGAAGATCAGGCAGAAGATTGCGGTGGACGCGATGCCTGTCGCGGCTTGTGGCAGTACGACTTTGTAGAATGCCTGAAAGCGTGTATAGCCGTCGATCAGCGCGGCTTCCTCGTACTCGCGCGGAATCTCGTCGATGAAGCCTTTCAGGAGCCAGACTGCGAGCGAGATGTTCACCGCCGTATAGAGCAGGATCATGCCGAGATGCGTGTCGGAAAGACCGAGATTGCGGTACATGAGAAAGATCGGGATCGCGACTGCGATGGGCGGCATCATCCTTGTACTTAGGATGAAGAACAGCAGATCGTCAGCCAAAGGTATCCTGAACCGACTGAAGGCATAGGCTGCGAGCGTGCCGAGGAAGACGCTGAGAAAGGTTGATCCGAAGCCGATGATGACGGAGTTGACGAACCGCTCGCCGAATTTCGATGGGCCGACGATAACCATGTCGTACTGGCGCACGATTTCATCGGCCCAGTTCTGGGGCGGGTTGGCGTCAAGGAACGCCTGCGTCTGACGTGTTCGTGTAGTGAAGAGATTGACCTATCCTTCAAGCGTCGGCTCGAACACGACCTTTGGCGGATAGCTGATGGCGTCGGCAGGGCTCTTGAAGCCGGTGAGCATGATCCACGCGAGCGGGATCATCGTGACGAGCGCGTAGAGAATCACCAGCACGCCGGCCACCCACTTCTGACGAGAAGATGGAACATTGATCGCGTGGGCGCTCATGTCCGCGCTCCGCATTTCATGCGGTTGTCGAGCGGGCACGCATTTGGAAGAAGATGCATCCCCAAGCGCGAACCAACCTTGCCCGGAATCAAGGCTAGCTCGAACTTCACTCCGTGAATAGATGGTGGTGTGGGCAGGTCTGCCATCTCAGCGCTCCTTCACCTTGTTGAGCGCCTTGACGTAGATGGAGGCCAGGCCGAAAACGGTGACGAAAAGGATGATGGCGTAGGCGCTCGCATAGCCGGTGCGCCACTTCTCGAACGCCTCGCGCTTCAGGTTGATTGATGTGAGTTCCGTTGTCGAACCGGGTCCGCCGCCAGTGAGCTGAACCACAAGATCAAACATCTTGAAGTTCTCTATTCCCCGGAACAGCACCGCCAGCATCAGGAACGGCAACACCATCGGGATTGTAATGGTGAAGAACTGCCGCAGCTTTGAGGCGCGGTCGATCTCCGCCGCCTCGTAGATGTAGTCGGGGATTGATCTGAGGCCGGCAAGGCAGATCAGCATTACGAAGGGCGTCCACATCCAGGTGTCGACGATCACGATCGACCAGGGCGCGAGGTTGACCGATCCGAGCATTTCGAAGCTCGACGCTTCCTGCCCTGTGAAGAAGGCGACAATGTAGTTGAAGAGCCCGATCTGCGGCTGGTAGAGAAATTTCCAGAAATTTCCGACCACGGCAGGCGACAGCATCATCGGCAACACTATCACGGTCGTCCAGAAGGGTGATCCTCGGAAGTTCTTGTTGATCAGGTAAGCGAGAGTGAATCCGATCAGGACCTGGAAGAAGATTGTCCAGAAAAGGAAGTGCGCAGTTGCTTGCATGTTTAGCCAGATGTCGCTGTCCGCCAGGATGCGTTCGTAGTTCCTGAGACCAATATTCTCGACTTCACGGTTCAGCCTGTTTGCACGGTAGTTGGTGAAGCTTAGCTGAATGGTCCAGATCAGCGGGAAGATGTTGATCGCAAGAAGCAGCAGGATTGTCGGACCCACGAAGAGCCAGGCGATTGCTCTCTCCGAAAGCCCCTTGATTTGGCGTGCAACCTTCGGAGGCGTTGACCGGGCAACGCGATCCATCGCACCGTTTGACATCGAATGCCCTCCTCGCTTCCATTTTGCGGGGCAGGGATACGCCTGCCCCGCAGCTCTGGCCGGCCTCCACGGGGTCCGGCAGGGAGGAGACTTAGAGCTTTCCTTCGTCCTCGAAGACTTCGGTCCAGTCTTCGATCAGCTTGTCGAGCGCTTCCTTCGCGGTGCCCTGATCCGCAACCACGTAGTCGTGGATTCTCTTCTGCATGGCAAGGAGAAGTTCGGCATAGGCCGGCTCCTGCCAGAAGTCCTGAACTGCATCCATCGCTTCGAGGAAATCTCCTGCAAAGGGCTGGCTCTCGACAAAGCCCGGATCCTGCAGAACCGAATTGTGGGCGGAGTAGCCGCCCAGCTCCCACCACTTGGCCTGAACGTCCGGCTGGGAAAACCACTTGATGTATTCAAGCGCGGCATCCTGCTTGTCGGAATAGGAGACCACGCTGATTCCCTGACCGCCAAGGGTCGAGGCGGGCTGGTTCTGAGGCGGGTTCACGAAGAAATCGATCTTGTCGCCGCCTGTGTTCGGGTCAGCATAAAGGCCCGGGAAGAAGGCAAACCAGTTCATCGCCATTGCGACCTGGCCGGACTTGAACGCATCCAGGCTTTCGCCCATGTAACTGTTCGTGTAGCCCGGAGGCGTAGCGGTTTCGTAGAGCTTCTTGTAGAATTCAAGCGCCTCCACGGCTTCAGGCGAGTTTACAGCACCTTCCATGTCATAGGAGCCGGGCGTGTTCTCGTACTTGAAGCCCCAAGGGTAGAGCGCCGAGGTCACGCCCATGGTTATCCCTTCCGAACCGCGCTCGGTGAAGATCGCGGCCCCGTAGATCGACTTGCCGACGATTTCTCGTTCCTGGAAGAACTGCGCGATCTGCAGAAGCTCCTTCTGGATTTGTGGCTCCCGCAGGTCATCGCCTGTCGCGTCCTTGTAGGCGGCCTTGATGTCGTCCCGCGCAAACCAGTCCTTGCGGTAGAACCATCCGTTGGCATCGCCCATGGCTGGTAGCGCGTAGTAGTTCGGCGTGCCCTTCGGCCAGGTCGAATAGGCATAGACGGTTGCGGGCGCAAAGTCGTCCATGCTGATGCCTTCGGCATCGAAGAAGTCGTTGAGCTTCACGTAGTGGCCATTCTCGGCGCCACCTCCGATCCACTGGCTGTCGCCGATCATCAGGTCACACAGCTTGCCGCCCGAATTCAGCTCGTTCAACATACGGTCCGCGAAGTTGGGCCATGGCACGAATTCGAAGTTCATGCGGTGGCCTGACTGCGCTTCAAATTCCTTGGAGAGTTCCACCAGCGCGTTTGCAGGGTCCCAAGCGGCCCAGCAGAGCGTGAGGTCTTCCGCCGCAGCTGTCGACGACAGGCTGGCGGAGGCGGTGAGTGCCGCTATCATCGCGGCGGTTGCTTTCGTTTTCATGAAGTTCTCCCAGTTCAAGGTGCTTGCTCAAGCATCCATGAAAACGCTACTTGAGGTGCGCACCTCAAGTCAATGAGATTTTGAGGGGCGCTCCTCAAGGTCTGCTGCGCTTGGTGCTTCAGGTCAAAATGAGTCCGGCCAAATGGTTCGACGAAGTATCGGTGAATGGTCGAATTCGCAGGATCCCGACGACTGCGGCGCCCTTGCAAGATCGCCCGCGTTTCCTGTCATGCTGCGACTGTCTTCAGGGGAATCGCAGACTTGATTTGACCATTCATCGGATCCTCGAAGCATTGATTTCACAGGTCGTTGAAGTGGCCGAAGCCGACGCTTGTCGCGATGCAGATGCGCCAAAATGTTGCCGCGCAACATATCCCGAAACGTGCAAGCCAACCCAGTGCTTGCGATCGCCTTTTGGGACTTGTCGCGAATGGGCAGCCCCAATGGAGCATGCCGGGCCCGCATATTGGGAAAGGCGCTGGCAACATCGCGCCTACTCATTTTTTTGATGGGATTGAAGGGCAGGTACAAGAGACTTGAGACCAGAAACGAAATACTTCGGTGCGGGCATGTTGAGAGACATTTCGTCCAAGAGCTTCAGGTCCGTGGCCGGTGGAAGGGTTCGCTCACGCACCTCGACCAAGTCTTGGCCGCGGCCAAGGCATCGCGGCCCAAGAAACGACTGACCCTTGTTGCTTAGCATTCGGACAGACGTTCGAGATTTCGATTGCTCCGGGTGTCAGTGCCCATTGCTCGAACCCGAACGGGATTGCATCCTTTCTGGACCGGTTGCGAGTCTGAGATGAGGCCGCGAACCTCGTGCCAAATGATGCCGGCGGCCTGTTACGCTGCTTCGAATTCTGCGCTCTGATTGCGCTCGTGAGAGCTTGGGTTTTCTTGATGCAGAAGCCCACCGGCATGCCGTCACCGTGCCTTTTGAATCGGCACGTTGGGATCGGCATGGCCGCTGCTGACGGGATCTAACCGGTCTTGAAAGGCAGCGCCCGGAATGCGCGATGACGCGCCATCAACGGTTCGCGCATCCCTGCAACCGGCGAAACGGTCATGCGGGCGACCGGTTGCCGCGCCAGAATGGCATCTCTTTCGTCCGGAGTCGTGGCGGCATGCGCGAGACGCGAAGCGCCCAGACACGCCGAAATGTCGCCGCTTTCAGGGATGCTTACGTCCGTGTCGAACAGTGTCGCCATCAGGGACACCCAGAACCGCGAATGGGTTCCTCCTCCAACGGCCTGGACTTCCGCCACGGGAACTCCCGCAGATCGCTGGGCGCTGAAGCCGTCGAGGAACTGGAACGCCACGCCCTCAAGGACCGAATAGGCGATGTCGGCAATGTCGTGGGCTGCCGTGATGCCGCTGAAGAAGGCGGATGCATCCGGACGGTTGTCCGGGGTCCGGACGCCCGTGATGCTCGGTCTCGCGATGGGCCGTCCCGCCACGCCGACGGAGGCGATCCGGTGCTCCGCCATTTCGGCAAGGTCGCCCGCTGGCAATCGCGCCAACCGACTCAGCCAGTCCAGCGACTGCGTCGCGCTCATCACGACGGCCATCGAGAGAA
Organism: Boseongicola sp. SB0675_bin_26; assembly: GCA_009843725.1. Taxonomy (GTDB): domain Bacteria; phylum Pseudomonadota; class Alphaproteobacteria; order Rhodobacterales; family Rhodobacteraceae; genus JAJEFO01. The sequence goes on along the minus strand of VYCX01000117.1, from coordinate 504 downwards.
ACGTGCCAGGCGCGGCATGGGGCGTCGTGAGAATGGCGTGGTTGGGCGCCGGGCGAAAGGTGCCGTCCACCGCGCTCAAAACGCCCGAAGTGCCGATGCTGAGGGCCGCGCGTCCGGGACTGGCCGCCCCTACGCCAAGTGCGCCCGCATAGTTGTCGCCGCAGCCCGCAGCGACCTTCACCGTTCGAGGCGTCGACCAACGCCGGCAAAGCTCGGGCCTCAATTGCCCTGCCGGGTCGAAGGAGTGCAGCAGATGCGGGAGCTTGCCACGCTCCCAGCCTGCGGCCTCGACCAGGGCATCGTCCCACGTCCCGGTCGCGCAATCGAGCATCATGGTCCCCGAAGCGTCCGTGATTTCGCTAGCCCGTTCACCGGTCAGCTTCAGGCGCACGTAATCCTTGGGAAGCATCAAGACTGTAGCGTCTTGCAATGCCTTCTGATCGTGCTTGGCTAGTGGTTTGATTCATTCATTTGATGCCATTTCCTGAAGTTTCTGATGCCCTC
>VYCX01000162.1 GCA_009843725.1 Boseongicola sp. SB0675_bin_26 | reverse complement strand
ATGCTCTCGATGAGCCGGGACTGGGCAAGGTCGATCAATCCCGCGCTCGAATCCTTCTCTCCGACGGCCTTCGAGTCGTTATGGCCGACGATGCCAAGGGAAGTGATGGAAGCCGTCATGGGAAAGACCTTCAATCCCGATGGCCTGGATGCGAAGACAAAGCTTCTCCTGACCCTTGGCGCGCTGACAATGCTCGGCGCCCAGGCGGACGCCCAGATCCGACTGACCGTGCGTCACGCCATTGAAGCAGGGGCCACGAAGCAGCAGGTCGCTGAGACGATCGCGGTGATGGGCGTCTTTTGCGGCGTTCCCGCCATGTCGAGGGCGATGGCACTGGCGAATTCGGCAATGAAGCCAGGAACGGAGGGCGGCGACTGATGGCGCAGGTCCTGGCCTTCTACCTCTTTGCCGCAGCCTGCATTGCCGGCGGTGTCTTCACCGTCGTCGCCCGGAACCCGGTCCATTCGGTGCTCTGGCTGATCCTGTCCTTTCTGTCGGCGGCCGGTCTGTTCGTGCTTCTGGGCGCCGAATTCGTCGCCATGCTGCTGGTCATCGTCTATGTCGGCGCCGTGGCGGTGCTGTTCCTGTTCGTGGTCATGATGCTGGACGTGGATTTTGCCGAATTGAAGGCGGAACTGGCGCGGTACATGCCGCTGGCGCTCCTGATCGGAGTCGTGATCCTGATGCAGCTTGGCATGGCTCTGGGGGTCTGGACCGCTGCCGAGGGGGTGGCTCTTGCCGAGCGCCCGGATTCCGTTGCGGGCGGGGGCGTGCACAACACGGACGCGCTCGGCCGCATCCTCTATGACAAGTATTTCCTCCTGTTCCAGCTTGCGGGCCTGATCCTGCTGGTGGCCATGGTGGGCGCGATCGTGCTGACACTTCGCCACCGCGAGCACGTCAAGCGGCAGGACGTGGTTCAGCAAATGCATCGGGATCCGTCGGCGACGATCGAACTGAAGGACGTCAAGCCAGGGCAGGGCCTGTGAAGCGCTCTCTGTCCGACGCCGGCATCCTCCGGGCCGGACAGCATTCAGCGAGGGACGAATGATCGGACTGGAACACTATCTTATCGTCGCGGCAGCGTTGTTCGTCACCGGGATCTTCGGCATTTTCCTGAACCGGAAGAACGTGATCATCCTCCTGATGTCCATCGAGCTCATGCTGCTTTCGGTCAACATCAACCTGGTCGCGTTTTCCGCCTATCAGGGCAATCTCACTGGGCAGGTCTTCACGCTCTTCGTCCTTACCGTTGCCGCCGCCGAGGCCGCCATCGGGCTCGCGATCCTCGTGTGCTTCTTCAGGAACCGCGGCACCATTGATGTCGAAGACGTCAACGTGATGAAGGGGTAGACGCGTGATGGAAACGATCATCCTCTTTGCCCCGTTGGTTGGCGCCCTGCTTTGCGGATTCGGCTGGCGCATCATGGGGGAGACTGCCGCGCAATCGGTTTCGACCGCACTTCTGTTCGTCGCGTGCGCGCTGAGCTGGATCGTGTTTCTCGGGTTTGACGGCGAGACCCGGTTCACGCATGTCCTGCCATGGATCGAGAGCGGTTCCCTCGCGACGGACTGGGCAATCAGGCTTGATCGGCTGACCGTGATCATGCTGGTCGTGATCACGACCGTTTCCGCCTTGGTGCATCTGTACAGCTTCGGCTACATGGCGCATGACGAGAACTTCGACGAGGAGAGGGAATCGTATCGCCCGCGCTTCTTCGCCTATCTCTCGTTCTTCACCTTCGCGATGCTGACCCTGGTGACGGCGGACAACCTGGCCCAGATGTTCTTCGGATGGGAAGGCGTGGGCCTCGCCTCCTACTTGCTGATCGGGTTCTATTTCCGGAAGCCGAGCGCCAATGCGGCGGCGATCAAGGCGTTCATCGTCAATCGTGTCGGGGATTTCGGGTTTGCGCTGGGCATCTTTGCGCTCTTCTTCATGGTTGACTCGATCAGCTTCACGGACATCTTCGCGGCCGCCCCGGATCTCGCGGAAAGGGAAGTGACCTTCCTCTGGACGACCTGGCCCGCGATCGAGCTTGTCTGCTTCCTCCTGTTCGTAGGCGCCATGGGCAAGTCGGCGCAGTTCATCCTTCACACGTGGTTGCCCGATGCGATGGAAGGTCCAACTCCGGTGTCAGCGCTGATTCACGCCGCGACGATGGTTACGGCGGGCGTCTTCCTGGTCTGCCGCATGTCCCCTCTGATGGAGTTTGCCGACTGGACGCAGAGCGTCATCGTCTATATCGGCGCGATCACGGCATTCTTTGCCGCGACCGTGGGTCTCGTGCAGAACGACATCAAGCGCGTGATCGCGTACTCGACCTGCTCGCAGCTTGGCTACATGTTCGTCGCCGCCGGCGTCGGCGTCTACAGCGTCGCGATGTTCCACCTGTTCACGCACGCATTCTTCAAGGGGATGCTCTTTCTTGGGGCCGGCTCCGTCATTACCGGGATGCATCACGAGCAGGACATGCGGAACTACGGCGGTCTCAGGACCAGGATGCCCTACACGTTTTGGGCCATGATGATCGGGACGCTGGCGATAACCGGAGTCGGCATTCCGTTGACGGGGATCGGGTTTGCGGGATTCCTCTCGAAGGATGCCGTGATCGAAAGCGCCTTCGCGGGCGGTACGGACGCCGCCTCGTTTGCCTTCTGGGCGCTGGTGGTTGCCGCCGCGTTCACCAGTTTCTACAGCTGGCGTCTCCTCTTCATGACTTTCTACGGCGAACCGAGGGGCGACATGCATGCACATGCGCATGTTCACGAGAGCCCGGCCAGCATGACGGTTCCATTGGGCGTCCTCGCGCTGGGAGCGATCCTTGCCGGGATGGTCTGGTACAAGCCGTTTTTTGGCAGCGAGCAAAGGGTTCAGGAGTGGTTTGGCATCGCCACGGGCGAGGAACATGCCCAAGTCGTCATGATTGGCGCGGCACTTGCGGCCGATGAGCAGGTTGGCGCCAGCGGAGAGGATCACGCTTCCGGCGAGGCTGCGTTGCCCGGGCAGGGCGCGATCTACATGGCGCCGGACAACCACGTGCTGCACGACGCGCACTATGTTCCGGTCTGGGTAAAGCTCTCACCCTTTTTCGCGATGCTGATCGGGTTCGCCCTGGCGTTCCTGTTCTATGTCCGGCGGACCGACCTGCCCGCGAAACTCGCCGCCAACCAAGCCCCGCTCTACCAGTTCCTCCTGAACAAGTGGTATTTCGACGAGTTGTACGACCATGCACTTGTCAGGCCGGCCAAGGCCATCGGCCGCTTTCTCTGGCGGAGAGGGGACCTTGGCGCGATCGACGGGATCCTGCACGGCGTCGCGATGGGTGTCGTGCCTTACTTCACGCGGCTCGCCGGGCGGGCCCAGTCGGGATACATCTTCACCTACGCATTCTGGATGGTGCTTGGCATCCTCGTGTTCATCACCTGGATGACCATAGCGGGAGGGCGCTAGACGATGCTCCTCGACAGCCTGCTTTCGATCATCACTTTCGTCCCGCTCATTGGTGCCGCGATACTGGCGTTGTTCCTGCGCGGCGATGACGCGCCCGCGCGACGGAACGCCAAATGCGTCGCGCTGGCGGCGACCTGCACCTCGCTCCTGGCATCGTTCATCCTGCTTGCCACGTTCGATCCCGAAGAAACCGGATTCCAGTTCGTGGAAGAGGGCGAGTGGATCCTGGGCCTGACCTACAAGATGGGAGTCGACGGCCTGTCGGTCCTGTTCGTCATGCTGACGACGTTCTTGATGCCGATCACCATCCTCGCGTGCTGGGACGTGACGCATCGGGTCAAGGAATACATGATAAGTTTCCTCGTGCTCGAAACGCTCATGCTGGGAGTCTTCTGCGCGCTGGATCTCGTGCTCTTCTACCTGTTCTTCGAGGGCGGCCTGATCCCGATGTTCCTTATCATCGGCATCTGGGGCGGCAAGGACCGCATCTATGCAGCATTCAAGTTCTTTCTTTACACGTTCCTCGGCTCGGTTCTGATGCTGATCGCGATGATCGCGATGTATGTCGATGCGGGGACGACGGACATCGTGGCACTTCTGGGCCACAATTTCGGGTCCGAGACCATGGAGATCATGGGTTTCCACATCCTTGGCGGCTTCCAGACATTGCTCTGGCTTGCCTTCTTCGCGTCCTTTGCGGTGAAGATGCCGATGTGGCCCGTACATACCTGGTTGCCGGATGCGCATGTGCAGGCCCCGACGGCGGGCTCGGTCATCCTGGCCGCGATCCTGCTGAAGATGGGCGGCTACGGATTCCTGCGCTTCAGCCTTCCGATGTTCCCGGTCGCTTCCAGCCTGCTGGCGGACTTCGTGCTGTGGCTGAGCGCGATCGCGATCGTCTACACTTCGCTTGTCGCGCTGATGCAGGAGGACATCAAGAAGCTGATCGCGTATTCGTCCGTGGCTCACATGGGATTCGTGACGGCGGGGATTTTCTCCGCGAACCAGCAAGGCGTCGACGGGGCGATCTTTCAGATGCTGAGCCACGGATTCATTTCTGGAGCGCTCTTCCTTTGCGTGGGCGTCGTCTATGACCGGATGCACACGCGCGAAATCGACGCCTATGGCGGCCTCGTGAACCGGATGCCGATCTATGCGGCCGTCTTCATGCTCTTCACGATGGCCAATGTCGGCCTGCCGGGTACTTCCGGATTCGTTGGCGAGTTCTTGACGCTGGTGGGCATGTTCCAGGCAAATACCTGGGTTTGCGCCGTCGCGGCGACCGGCGTGATCCTGAGTGCGGCCTATGCGCTCTGGCTCTACCGGAGAGTGGTCATGGGAGAGCTTGTCAAGGAAAGTCTCAGGTCGATCACCGACATGAACCGGCGGGAGCAGGCGATCTTTGCGCCGCTCGTCGTGATGACGATCCTGCTCGGCGTCTATCCCAGTCTTGTGACGGACATCGTCGGCCCGTCGGTCGGGGCGCTTCTGGACGGCTATGGCGAGGCCGTTGCTCAATACAGCGGAACGACGCAGGTCGCCCAGCACGGAGGCCACTGATGCAGACGGGGGATCTTTCCATCATACTGCCGGAGATCGTGCTCGCGGTCTTCGCGATGGCCGGCCTGATTGCGGGGGCCTATGGTGGCCGTGACCGTCTGGGGCCGGCGATGATCTGGACGACCTCGGCGCTGCTCGCGGTGCTTGCGGCATGGATCGGGCTGCAAGGGGAGGGCACGGCGACGGCGTTTGGCGGCATGTTCACGGATGATGCGTTTGCCCGGTTCGCGAAGGTGACGATCCTGCTGTCAGCGGCGGCCGTCCTCCTGATGGGCGAAGGATACATGGCCCGGAGCAACCTGATCCGCTTCGAGTACCCGTTGCTGATCGCGTTGGCCGCGGTCGGCATGATGGTGATGGTTTCGGCGAGCGACCTGATGGCGCTCTACATGGGGCTCGAGCTGCAATCCCTGTCGCTCTACGTGGTGGCGGCGCTGCGCCGTGACAGCGTCAGGTCAACTGAGGCCGGCCTCAAGTATTTCGTTCTTGGAGCGCTTTCGTCGGGCCTCCTGCTCTTCGGCGCGTCGCTGGTATACGGATTTGCCGGCACCACGGGGTTTGCCGGGATATTCGAGGCGGTCCAGGGCCGGGCGCCGGTGGGGTTGCTGATCGGCCTGTCGCTTGTCATCGCCGGACTGGCATTCAAGGTCTCCGCGGCGCCGTTCCACATGTGGACGCCTGATGTGTACGAAGGTGCGCCGACTCCGGTGACCGCGTTCTTTGCCACGGCCCCAAAGATAGCGGCAATGGCGCTTCTTGCGCGGGTCGTCTACGGCGCGTTCGGCGGCATCGTCGGCGACTGGCAGCAGATTCTCGCGGCGCTGTCCGTTGCGTCCATGTTTCTTGGCGCCGTTGCGGCGATCGGGCAGCGCAACATCAAGCGGCTGATGGCCTATTCGTCGATCGCGCACATGGGATTTGCGCTGATGGGACTGACGGCCGGCACGGCGGCCGGCGTCGAGGCGATGCTGATTTACCTTGTGATCTACGTCACCATGAATGTCGGCACGTTTGCCTTTATCCTGTCAATGGAAAGGGACGGCGCGCCTGTGGTCGAGATCTCGGCGCTGTCGCTGTATTCGCGGCGCAGCCCGACAAGGGCGCTGGCGATGCTTGTGCTCCTGTTCAGCCTCGCGGGCGTTCCGCCACTTGTCGGATTCTTCGCCAAGTACTCCGTTCTGCTTGCGGCGGTGGACGCGGGTCTCGCATGGCTGGCCGTGCTTGGCGTCATCGCCAGCGTGATCGGGGCCTTCTATTACATTCGCATCGTGTACATCATGTATTTCGGCGACGAAGAGAGCGAACTTGATGCCGGTGGCTCGACCGTGCTCGCCGGCTTTCTGGTCGCATCTGCTGCGATGATGCTCGTCGGCCTCTGGAACCTCGCCGGCATCGAGGGTCCGGCTGCGGCGGCTGCGGCAACTCTGGTCCGGTAGAGGCTTCACGTCCCGTTGGGTGCCATTCGACCAAGCCAACCGTATTCGGTGCGCGTTCAGTGACGGAGGAGCGAAATTCGACTGCCGTCCCGGAATGGCCTGATGGAACCGATCGCATCGTCTTGGAAGAAGTCGACAGCACCATGGCCGAAGCGGTGCGGCGGGCGAGGGACCTTGAACGGCCGACCTGGATCGTGGCGCGACACCAGACGGCCGCCCGAGGTCGCAGGGGGCGGACCTGGCGGAATCCGCCGGGCAACTTCGCGGCAACGCTGATCTGGCAGCCTGACGCGACTCCGGCAGAGGCGGCGTTGCGGACTTTCACGGCATCGAACGCGCTTTGCGTCGCGTTGGCTGACAAGGTTCCGGAGGCGCAGCTTTCGCTAAAATGGCCGAATGACGTGTTGCTTTCGGGCGGCAAGGTGGCTGGCATCCTGCTCGAGAGTTCAGGAGCGGCCGAACGACTCAACTGGCTGGCTGTCGGGTTCGGAGTAAATCTTGTCGAAGCCCCAATGGGTCTGCACGACGCGGTAGTGCCGCCGGCCTGTCTCAGGGATGCCGGAATCGACTTCGCGGTCGATGAGCTGCTGGCGCGCCTTGCAGGTGCCATGGCTGAAGGCGAGGCACTTCTCGAGCGAGAGGGCTTCGGGCCTGTTCGGGATGCCTGGCTGTCGCGGGCGGCAAGACTTGGCGAGACCCTGACTGCGCGCACGGGGACAGCAGAGATCACGGGCATTTTCGAGACCTTGAACGAGGCTGGCGAGCTTGTGCTTCGAACCTCTACAGGTCAAGTCGCGATATCGGCGGGCGACGTATTTTTTTGAGCGGACCCTTCGATTGCCGCAGGCTCGCCCGGGCTTCGACCCTCGCGCCTTTGGCTGATCAACCTCATCCTTCATGCAGAGCCGAGAGTCACGCCGTACCTTCTGTCAAGTCCAGTTGGCGGTCCGCGCCGCGTCCTGCGCCAACGCCAGTTCCGTTGGAATGAAGCCCGGCTCCACCAGGATGGATTCAGCACCCTGCTCCATGCTTCGCTTACCCGCGCATCAGTGCATTAGACGGGTCATAAGGCGAAGGCGCGACGACCTTGGCCCCGATCAGATCGCCGCACAGATCCAGCTGCATGGTACTGCCTTCGCTGGCCAGCTCTGGATCAACGAAGGCAAAGGCCAGGTTCATGCCTACCCGATGCCCCCAATCGCCCGAGGTGATCGTGCCCACTACTGTATTGCCCTGCATCAGTGAAGCGCCGCCATGTGCCGGTGCATGGGTTGCGTCTATCTTCAGCGTCACCAGCTTCCGACGCGGTCCTTCGGCCTGACGTTTCAACAGGGCGTCCTTTCCGATGAATTCGCCTTTTTCCAGCTTTACGAACCGGTCCAGCCCGGTTTCGAACGGGTCGAATTCGGTGATCAACTCGGCCTTCCAATGCATGAACCCTTTTTCCACGCGCATTGACTCGATCGCGCGGGCCCCGAACAACTTCATGCCATGCGCTTTGCCTGCGTTACGCAGCGCCAGGTAGGCCGCATAAAGCGACGCGTTGAGGACATGGATCTCGTAGGCCAGTTCACCCGAGAAGCTGACACCCAGCACCGTCACCGGCGAAAACCCGATGAAACACTCTCGCACGCTTAGCCAGGGAAACGCCTCTGTCGACCAATCGCCACGGGCACAGGCCGACAGCACGTCCCGCGCCTTGGGGCCTGCAAGCACCAGGGCCGTTTGATCGTTGGTCAAGGACTTGATCTCAACGTCTTCGTCGGCCCTGATGTGACCTGTCAGCCAGTCCATGTCGTGGAATTCGCTGGCTGCGGCAGAACCGTACCAGACACGCTCCGGCCCACGGTCAGAGGCAGGCAGGTTGGCAACCGTCGCCTCGCCCTTGACCATGCCGAAATGGTTCAACAGATATCCCAGCCCGACGCGACCTTCACGCTTTGTGACACTGCCGCAAAACATCCGGTCAAGGAAGGCATGGCGGTCGTTGCCGGTGATCTCGAACCGGTTGAGGCCGTTGACCTCAGCCAAGCCGACGTTTTCCTGAACGTTCTTGACTTCGGCGGCAATGACGTCGAAGGCCTCGTCAAAGTTGAAGCTGAGCGAGGGGTGAAAGTCGGGTGCGGGCTTGATGTAGTCGACGCGCTCCCATCCATTGACAATGGTGAACTCGGCGCCTTCGGCCGCCAGGACCGGGGTCAGCGGCGTGGTCTTCGCGGGCCGGCCTGCAGGGCGGTGTTCGTGCGAGAAGTGGAACCGGAACTCGTTCTGGTAGTCTTCGATCGCTTTCAGCGCAGCCAGTTCAACGTTGGCGTGACCGGTGAATCGGCGCGGGTCTATGCACCAGGTGTCATAGCAGGCTTCGCCATGGACAATCTGCTGCGCGAGCAGCCATCCGTGCCCGCCGCCCTCGCCCAGGCCGGCACGCAGGCCGATGATGCAAAATGCGTTCCGTTTGCCGGGGACCGGCCCGACCATGGGCGCACCATCAATGGTGTAAGTGATCGGTCCGGTCACGCTCGAACGGCTGCCGGTTTCCTGAAGGACGGGCATTCTTTCAATCGCCCCTTCAAGCACATCCATCACGCGTTCCAGGTCATCGGGGCACAGGGCGTTGGCAAAGTTCGGGTCGATCCCGTCCATGCCCCAAGTCTTGCAATCCTGCTCATAGAATCCGACCAGCAGGCCGCCCTTCTCCTGGCGGCTGTAATAGTCGCTGACCGGGCAGCGCAGCAGCGGCATGCGATGACCGGCTTCCTTGATCGCGGGAATGTCCTCGGTCAGGAAATACTGGTGTTCCATCGAGGCGACGGGGTGATGCACGCGCATCATCATGCCCACTTCGTTGACCCGATATCCGCAGGCATTGACCACGATGTCGCAATCGATGTCGCCCTCTTCCGTATGCGCGGTCCAGGTGTCGTCCTTGTGCTGGGTCAGGCCGGTGACGGGGGTGTTGCGATGAATTTCGGCTCCTGCCTTGCGTGCGTGAAAGGCCAATGCCTGGCACAGCTGCGCCGGGTCGACATCTCCGTCCAGGGGATCCCACAGGCCGCCCAGGAGGTTGGTGGTCGAGATAAGAGGGTGGCGACGGGCACATTCCTCGGCATCGATGACTTCCAGGTCCACGCCCATGCCGCGCGCCATGGACGCAAAGTGGCGATAGCCCTGCATTTGCTCTTCGGTGTTTGCCAGCCGGATGCCTCCGTCCGCGTGGTGATAGCTTATCGGGTACTCCTTGCTTTCCGACAGCTCCTTGTAGAGATTGATCGAATGGGTCTTCAGCCCGACCATTGTCTGATTGATGCCGAAATTGGTGACCTGTGCCGCCGAATGCCATGTGGTTCCGCTGGTCAGTTCATTGCGTTCGACCAGCACCACGTCACTCCAACCTTCCTGGGTCAGGTGGTACAGCGTTGAACAGCCAGCGATGCCGCCGCCGATCACGACAACCTTGGTGCGCGATTTCATCAAGTCATCCCGCAGGAAACCCCGCCCTTCAGGGCGGGGAGGAATGCGGGCTCCCGTGTTCCGTGCATCGTTGTCTTCTCCTCTTTCCGTGACGTCTCGAGGACGTATCCGTAGCCGTCGGCGCGCTGGACGACGCGGCAGTGCCGGTGCGAGATCCCCTGAACCGTCCCATGCGCCGTCCGGATGTTGAAGGAGCCTGTCCGGCGCACCGCGACACGGCCCACGTGGACGCCCCTCCTCTTGCCCGAGGGCACGGTCGCGCGCACGATGTCCCCCGTCCGGAAGCCTTTGACGGACTTCGCCGCCATCAGGTATCCGACCGGGAAGCCGGACCGGTTCACGCGGGTCCGCGCATACGCGCCCCGGCCCATGGCCCTGATCGCGAGCACGGGCTGCCTCCAGCCCTTCAGCGCCGGCGTCTCGCCGACGCAG
>VYCX01000430.1:7583-10388 GCA_009843725.1 Boseongicola sp. SB0675_bin_26 | reverse complement strand
GGGGTCGGGTAGCCGCTGCTGAACAGCAGCGTGAGCGGGTCCATCTGGCCGCGAAGCACGTCCGGCAACGCAGCCCCGCAGCGTCGGAACAGCCCGATCTCCGTCGCGCCGTGAGGATGAAGTTCGGCAAGATGGTCCGCGAATGACTCCGGGTCCGGCCGGACGTCCTCGGGCAGGGGATCTTCATGCCCGGCCTTCACGACGAAACGACCGCCGTCCTCCTGCAACACGTCGGACCGGGCCAGCATCTCCAGAATTCGGCGGAAGACACGCTTGTGCTCGTCGGTGACGCCAAGCTGCTGGCGAAGTTCCTCGGACTCCACGACCTCGCCCACGCTGCGCCGCCAACCGAGCTTCTCCAGCGTCCAGATCGCGCGCGCACGCGACCATCGATCCAGGTCCGACAGGAGGGCAGACCGATCGGCGCGCGCCACGCCCTCTTCTTCAAGGTAGTCCGCAAGCGGCATCAAGCCGCCCGCGGCAGCCGCCGGCTCCGGCAGGAAGTCCGCGGCGATGATCGCAGGCACGAGCGGGCGTTCGCGCCATACAACCTCGTACAGCAGGTCGTTCACGCCTTCGATTGCCGAGAAGAGCGCGGCGCGTGTCGCGCGCTTTATAGTGTACCCGTCCAGTCCGCCAAGCAGTACGCCATCGAGATCGTAGATGCGCAGCTCTCCGCTCAGGACCTCCGCAGGCGCGCCGGCCTCAGCCTTCGATTCCTCCGTTGCCTCGTGCATGCGAACGTGACAGACGACTTTCTCCGGCAAGGCACCCGCCGTCAGCCAAAGACGCTCCCAGCCAAAGGGCAGGTAGGTGGTCTCATCCTCTGCGGAGCCCTGGATGCGTGCCGCAGCCACGACCTGGAAGCACCCGTCCAGCACGAGCGGATGGACTTCCGCTTGGGTCAGGCCGGTTCCCTCCCGCAAGGACACCTCGCCCAGGGCCTCACCCTGTCTCGCCCAAAGGTCGCCAAGCGTACGGAAGCTGCCGCCGAGATCGATGCCGGTGCTGGCCCTGGCCTGGTACAAGACAGACGCATCCACCGGAGTCAGTCCGGTCTTGAGCCGTTCAAGGTCCACCCGCTCGACGGCACCAGCCGCGCTTGCTCCGCCTGATACCCTGCATTCGGCATGCAGCGTCCATTCCGTCTCGGCCGGTCCCTTGCTCATTATCTGCAAGCGGTCCAACCCCTCGTCGCCGGATTCGCTGATCAGGAGCTGTACCTTTCGGCCGTTCGTGCCGGCTTCGTCCCCCTGGGAATCCTCCGCGAACACCAGCGGGTTGTGCAACTGCATGTCTTCGACGTCCACGGGCCCGCTTCCGCCGGCCAGTGATGCGGACGCTGCCATCGTGCCGTAGAGCGCTCCCGGCGCGATGACGCGTTCGAACACGCGGTGATCGTTGAGCCACTCCGGGTCCGTGGGGAACAGCTCTGTTTCATACGTGATCTCGCCACTTGCCGACTCCCTTCGCAGGCCCAGCAGCGGATGTCCCTCGGCGGAGCGCCGCTGCCTTGGCGCGCTCAGCCAATAGCGCTCGCGCTGGAAGGGATACCCGGGCACCGAGATGCGGCGACGGGTCTCACCGGAAAAGAGTCCCTCGAAACGGATCGGCAGTCCCGACTGATAGGCATCCGCGACGGCTTCGGCGAAGCCGCCGGAGTCCTCCGGCGAGCCAACCGGCGCGGGCCGCATGCTCGACAGCACGACCGGGGCCGGCGCCGACTCGGGCCAGGCCGAGGACGCCATGGGGGCCAGAACGGAGCCAGGGCCGATTTCGAGAATCACGTCGGCGCCGAGTTCCGCGAGTGTCCTCGCGCCGCTGGCGAATGCGACGGGCTCCCTCGCATGCCTGCGCCAATAGGCTCCATCCAGCAACGCGCCATCGCTCACCGCCTGGCCGGTCAGGTTGCTGACCACGGTCAATTCGGGCGGTTGGACCGTCACGTGTTCAAGAGAGGCCTGGAGCGCATCGAGAGCCGGGTCGATGAGTGCACTGTGGAACGCCCGAGTCGTGTTGAGCCGTCGTACCCGGACGCCCTCCGATTCGAGGCGAGTCGAGAGCGACTCGATTTCCGTGACGGGGCCGCTTACCACCTGGTGCAAGCCGTTGTCCGCAGCAATGTTCACGCCGACACCGGCAGACTCAGCGTTTGCCGCCTTGACTGCGGATGCAACCTGGTCCGGCGGCGCGAAGACGGCGATCATGGCGCCCCCTTCCGTTTGGGACAGCAGCAAGCCGCGCGTTGCGGCGAACCGCATGCCGTCCTCAAGGCTGAACACGCCCGCCGCTTGCGCAGCGGCGATCTCGCCGACGCTGTGTCCGAGCACCATGTCAGGGCGGATCCCGACGCTTGACCATTGCGCGGTCAGCGCACACTCGAGCGCGTAAAGTGCCGGCTGTTCCCAGGCCGTGTCGCCCAGCTGTCCGTTGCCGTCGCGGCCGAACATCACATCCAGCAGCGATGTGCCCCGTTCTTCGAGGAAGACTTCCTCGCAACGGTCGAAGACCATCCTTGCCACCGGCTCGCGATCGTACAGGTCGCGCCCCATGCCCGCCCACTGGCTCCCTTGGCCCGTGTAGGCGAACGCGACGGTGGTCACTGAGCGCGGCGCATCGTGGAGACCCGCCTCCGCCAGTCCTTCAAGCTGTTTCCGCAGCTGGCCGACGCTGTCGAAGGTGAGGCCGGCACGGCAATCGAAATGACATCGCCCGACACCCGCCGTCCAGGCCATGTCCGCGAGCACCTGTTCCGAAAGTTCGCCTTCGGCGGGAGACTCTTCGAGCTGTTCATCGAGCCAGGAC
>VYCX01000430.1:0-7573 GCA_009843725.1 Boseongicola sp. SB0675_bin_26 | reverse complement strand
CAAAGCCTGCCCGGACTTTCCTGACAACGGCAGCACCCGAATCTCGCGCTTCTGGCACGATTGCTCGTGCTGCGCCGAACCGCAGGCAACGACCGGTGACGGCACGGCCACTGCCTGACCGGTTCCGACGACCCGGTCCGGTGCGTACGGAGCATTGTCCGACGCCGGATATTCCTCGACCAGCAAGTGAACGTTGGTTCCGGATATGCCGAAAGAGTTCACGCCGGCCATGCGCGGTCGCCCGTTCCGGGCCGGCAGGTCCATCATGGACGAGGTCACCTGCAACGGCAGTTCATCCCAGTCCAGGCTTGGGTTGGGATCCGTGAAATGCAGGTGTTGCGGGATCACGCCACGCTGCATGACCAGCACGGCCTTGATCAGGCCGGCGATTCCGGCAGCCGATTCCAGGTGTCCGAGGTTGGTCTTCACGGAGCCGACCAGCAGCGGCTGGTCGGCCTTGCGGCCCTTGCCGTAGACCTTGGCAACGGCGTTTATCTCGATCGGGTCCCCGACTGCGGTTCCGGTGCCGTGCGCTTCCAGGTAGTCGACTTCCGAGGCGGGAATGCCAGCCTGCGACAACGCCGCTTCAATCACCTTTTCCAGCGCCGGTTCGTGCGGCACGGTCATGCCAACGCTGGCGCCGCCATGGTTCACTGCGGCGCCCCGGATCACCGCCCATATCCGGTCGCCGTCGGCCTCCGCGTCGCTCAAGCGCTTCAAGACGACTGCGCCACAGCCTTCGCCGCGCACGTACCCGTTTGCCGACGAGTCGAATGCCTTGCACTGGCCGTCCGGAGACAACATCATGGAATCCGCGCGCAGCTCGAAGATGCGGCTGTTCAGGATGGCCTGAACGCCTCCGGCAATTGCCAGGTCCGCCTTGCCTTGCTGAAGATCCGCAACCGCGTCGTGCACTGACAGGAGTGACGATGCGCAGGCGGCGTCCACGGCCTTTGCCGGCCCCATGAAGCCAAGCACGAAAGAGACCCGCCCGCTGGTGCCGTTCAAATTGGTGCCGCTCAGGGCGTACAGTGACGCCGCCGCTTCCCCGGGCCTTTCCAAGTCGGTGACGAGCATCCGGTACTCGTCGTTGCTGATGCCGGAGTATACGCCGGTCAGGCTCTCCTTGAGCCGGTCAGGATCCATTCCCGCATCCTCGAGCGCCTGCCAGCTCGTCTCCAGCATCATCCGTTGCTGAGGGTCGAGCAGTTCGGCCTCGACCGGCGAGATTCGGAAGAACCTCGCGTCGAACTGGTCGATATCGTCGACGTAGGCGCAGTAACGGCACGCGCCTTGCAGGTTCCGGGGATCCTTGAACAGTGCCTCAAGGCGGTTCGGGCCTGAGGCCGGCGCGCCGTCCGTCACCGCGTTGCCGCCAGTTTCGAGCAGGTGCCAGAAGGACTGAATGTCGGGTGCGCCGGGGAATCGGCACGCCATGCCCACGACCGCAATTGGTTCCGCGCGCCGGAACGTCTCGTTGACTTGATGGCCCATGCTCATCTTTTGCTCCGCGATATCGTCGAACTGCATCCCGTTTGTCATTGAACTCGCCCAATGCGGAAACCGGGGCTGGCGAACCCGAGGCGAACCGAATTCAAGCAACTCCTACATTGGTGTTCGAATGGCATTTGGGGCACTGGCCAGAATAGTCGGACCGAATCCGGCGTCAATGGCGCAGTGAGCCAGTGAGCGATTTTGCCCCGTGCTTGCAGTTCCGTTTCGCGCATGACGTTTGGCGAGAAGGTGCAGAGTGATGCTTCGGAGGCAAGGATCCCTCTTCGAAAGGCTTTCGCGCACTTGGTCTCGGCGGTTGGACGAAGCGCGGATCGAATGGAGCGCCTGCCTCGCGAGCGGCCAAACGCGGTGGAGCAGCCCTGGGCTGAGCAATGCCAGGCTGAAGCCCAGGACGTCGCTTGGATAGGTCCCCCCTGTCGTATGCCCGTATCGTCGCTGACCGGGCCCCAGTCCTTTGCTCCGGTCTGCGGTCACGGGTTTCTGGCACCCAAGACGGGCTGCAAGACGCCGACATGCAGAGTTTGAGAGCGCTCGGCAGGCGCATGCCAGTCGAGTTCACGACGCAGATGTTCGTTCTTCGGCGTGTTCGAGCGAGCCGTTCGGGAACAGCAGCTCGGGCTACGCCAACATGGCATTGCACGCTAACATCAAGAACGTTTGCGTGCCGAATCGTGTTGGCGCATGCCTCAACGCAAACGATGTTCATCAAATTTCTGCCTTGATCCGCTTGTGAAAATCCAGCGTTTTCGACTTTCGCGCACGCGCCCTGGCGTCTTCGGTTCCTGCGTCGCGCATGCGGCGATTCGAAAACGGGATATCTGCCGTCAATGGTTGATGGGCGCTCATGCCGGCAGCATCTGCATTCGCGATGCGTGATTGTCTTCGTTTGAGGCACGCCGATGCAGATTTTCGAAAAGATGGGGTTCTCGTGGAATCGGGCTGCTGTCCCGGCGGGCCGCGGTACGTCTGTTGAACGCGCGACGTTCCGTCACAAGCAATCTATTGCCGAGTTTGTCTATGACGCAGGTGCGCTTGAGGGAAACCCCTTCACCTATCCAGAAGTCCAGACTCTTCTTGAAGGCATCACGGTTGGTGGGCGAAAGCTTGCTGACCAGCAACAGATTCACAATCTTGGTGAGGCAGCGAATAAACTGTTCAGGCTGGTTCATGACGGAGAGTTCCGCGTGGAAAAGCCCGTGTCGGATGAGCTCCATCGCCTTGTCGCTAAAGGTGAGGCGCTTGATCCGGGGCACTTCCGAGGCGAGGGAGACCCCCTGAACCTGACCGTTTGGCCAAGCGGTTACCTGGGCCGGGAAGAGCGGCACTGGCCGCTGCCCACGAAGGAGGGCGCGCCCGATCTGAACCGGGTCTATGTCGAAGGCGTCGAGGCTTTGGCTTCTGAAGTTTCCAATGCACTTGAACGTGGCATGGCCTACTTCCTGTTTGGGGCGTTGCAGCAATTCCATTTCGACGGAAACAAGCGGACATCCCGTTTCATGATGAACGGCATTCTTATGTCCCATGGTGTCGATGCCATTTCAATTCCAGCAGCCCGGTTGCAGGACTTCAACGAAAAGATGGTGCGGTTCTGCACCGGCAAGGATGCAACGGAGATGATGCGTTTTCTGATTGAATGCCAACCGAAGAGCGCTCCGTAGCCGAATCCCGGACCTGTGTTCGGCGCCAGGTCGTCAATGCAGGAATTTGGAGAACCACGGGCACCACGGTCAATCAGATGAAGAACGCTATTGCCGTGCTTGGGCCGGCGACCGCACCGGCGCCCGCCATTGGTGACTTCAACGGCCCTGTCGAAGTTGCCGAAGATTCTTGACGATTGCGCGTTTCGACCAGATCAACCATGAATTGCGGATACCCGAAGAGAACGACACTTGGTCGAAGCGGTTCTCCGGGTTCTGTCCCCGCGGGTGCCCTCCATGTTCGGCGAGGAGCGGGGAAGGAAGGGAAGCACGGCGTTCAAGCGCGTCTCTGCTGCCATCGTCATCCCTCCGATTTCACGCCGTCCCGCATGAAGCATACCGAGAGTCGGTCGCGCCGCGAAGTTCGAGCGCCTCTGTCCGCGATCGCTTGTTCGGCATGAGATTCCATGGGCCGCGTGCGCCGCGACGACTTTCCGTCGGCTGCTCGGCGCGGTAAGTCGCGTCCATGGCCGAGGTTGCAGGCGAACGGATTGCCAAGGTTCTGGCTCGCCACGGCGTTGCATCCCGCCGCGACGCCGAACGAATGATTGCGGCAGGCCGCGTGACCGTGAATGGCACGCCCATAGAGAGTCCCGCACTGAACGTCAGTGAGGCCGACAGAATCACGGTTGACGGGAAGGCGCTCGGCAAGCGAGGGCCGGTGCGCGTCTGGCTCTACAACAAGCCTCGGGGCCTGGTGACGTCGACCCGTGACGAAAAAGGAAGGCCAACGGTCTTCGACAGCTTGCCCGACTCGTTGCCGCGGGTCGTGTCGGTCGGTCGGCTCGACATGGATTCCGAAGGACTGCTGCTCTTGACAAATGACGGAGAAATCAAGCGCCGCCTAGAATTGCCGTCTACAGGTTGGGTCCGCAAGTATCGGGTTCGCCTGCATGGCAGGCCAGGCAAGGACAGCTTTGCGCCGCTCGCGAAGGGCATCGAAGTCGACGGCGAGCGCTTTCGTCCCATGAGCGTAAGACTCGATCGCCAGCAGGGCGGGAATGCCTGGGTGACCGTTGCGATTCGTGAAGGAAGGAACCGAGAGATCAGGCGCGCGATGGAAGCCGTCGGGTTTTCCGTCAATCGCTTGATCCGCGTCAGCTACGGCCCGTTCCAGCTTGGCAAGTTGCGGCCGGGAGAGGCGATGGAGGTGCGAACGCGCGTGCTTCGAGACCAGCTTGGGAGCGATGCCAAAGATGCCAAGCCTGCGCCTTGAAGGCGCTGCCGGAAACCTGTTACGGGCTCCCCTCGATGACGTGAACACTCCGCCTGAAGACGACTGAGTGTTCACTTATTTGACAAAGTTCATGTGCTAGGAACGATTCTCGGAAGCGCTCTCACCGCAGAACAAAAATCACAATGAGGGATCGAAAATCGGCCAGCATCTCATGGTTAGTGTCGGCGTGTGAGCCGACACTAACCATGAGATTCTCTACGCCTGCGTCCAACAAACTATTGAAGAGGACTTGCCGTACGAGACTGAGTTTCTGCGTCGATACGATCAGTTCCGGGCCTCTGTTGAGGCCATGTTCGACATGCCAGAACGCACAATGGATTTGCTCTTTCGCTTTCTCAACCAGAACGAAGGCAAGCTGTCCGCGCGAGCGCGGCGTAAGGAGTTTGCAGCCCTGAGTGACACCGAGACGGCCCGCGTCGAGGCCATTTATCGCGACCTGCTTGCAGATGATGGAGGGGAGACAATTGGCTGAATTGGCTTCGGTTCGCATGTTGAATCGAGGCTCGCAGTGGCAGCGGTGGGAACCTCATATTCATGCCCCCGGGACTTTGCTGAACAATCAGCTCAAAGGTGAGGGTGCGTGGGAAAGCTACCTTCAAGCGCTGGAGCAATCGGATCCGGCAATTCGGGCACTGGCTGTCACAGAGCGGGCGTCGGCAGACCATCCGATCCACTCGTCGCGCGCCCGGAGCTGCCACGTCGCGGACCCGAAGCCGATCCCTCCGAGGACGCCGTGGCGCCCCGAGCGGATCCAGTAGCGGACCTGGCCGCCGGGAGGCCGCGCCCATCCCAGAGGATGATGCGCCTCCATCTTCGCCACCCACAAGTGGCGGTCGCCGGCGTCGCCCATGAGATCGAGCGAGGCGGGGCCGAGATCCTCCAGCGCGCAGGCCAGCCTGGCGTCGAGCACGTCGCCGGCCGGGACTGCGGGAGCGGCGGCCGGATCCGGCACGTCCCGGGCAGGCGGAAGCTCGGTCCCGATGCGTTTCGCGAACGCCGGCAACGCCGCCGCCGCAGCGGACAGGCACGGGCGGCCAGGGGCGTTGAGCCAGCCGGTGCGCTCGCACAGCTCGCGGGCCAGGGCGTGCCGCGTGTGCTCGCCGGAGCGCAAGGCAACGGCGAGCCAGTCGAGCGTGCGCGAATTGAAATGGCGGAGACCGACCTGCATGCACGTGCCATGCAGAAACCGGATCACCTACATAAATGCGGGACGTTGAAAGATCGCTGGCACCGGGTTTGTCTGAAGCAGCTTACGCATAGTCTTTAAGTCTAATATCGTTTTTGATTGCTTTGTGGGCCTTTTGGTAGAAAAACGATCACATATGATATCACGACTTCGTGACCCGTCTCTGCTTGCTATGGACTCGTTCTAGCTGAAAGTGCTATCAATTATGATTGCAAGAGGCCGGAAAGCGCAGGAAGCATATCGAAAGTGATCGCATGAAGATCGACAATCTGACCCCAGACGCCGCCATTCTACAGGAATTTGGCAATCGTCTGGCGCGACACCGCAAACAACGCGGGTTCTCGCAAACCAGTCTCGCAGAAGAGGCGGGTCTCGGAGTGGCCACGCTCCGTAGGATCGAGGCAGGCGAGGGGAGCCAGATGGAATCCTGGATCAAGCTCCTGAAGGCGCTTCGCATGACGTCGTCCATAGACCAGTTCCTGCCAGAAACGGTCGCATCGCCAATGGTGCAGGCGCGGGCAGAGTCTTCACCCAGAAAACGCAGAGCCGCGTCCGGGAAAAGATGGGGCGACGAAGTCTGATGAGCACAGCGACCGTCAGGCTGTGGGGGACGACCATTGGTTATGTCGCAATGGATGCCGGCGAGCGACATGCCCGCTTCGAGTACGACCCCGGCTTCGCCGATCTTGCAGTCGAACCTGCGCCGATACAGATGCCAGTGCGTCCGGGCCAAATTTATCAGTGCCAAGACCTGCACCCGCGCTCGTTTCATGGGATGCCAGGCCTGATCGCTGACAGTTTGCCAGACAAGTATGGACAACGCCTTATTGATGTTTGGTTGGCGCAGACGGGGCGCAAGCCGGAAGACTTCAACGCCGTCGACAGGCTTTGCTACACGGGTCGGCGAGGTATGGGCGCGCTCGAATTTGAGCCGTCGCAACGCCCAGACATGCCGGACGACAAACAACTCGAAATCGAACAGCTTACCCAACTCGCTTCCATGGCGTTCGCCAGCAAGGAAACGCTCGACACAAAGCTTGAAGAGGCGGGTGGGGAAGACGCCCTTCTCGACATTCTGAGTGTCGGTACGTCAGCCGGCGGTGCGCGCGCCAAGGCGGTCATCGCGTTCAACCCCGAAACCAGGCATGTTCGCTCCGGGCAGATCGACTTGCCCAAAGGGTTTGAGCATTGGCTCATCAAGTTCGACGGGGTGGAGTTCAGCGGCGACTGGGGCGTTGCCGACCCGATGGGATACGGGCTCCTTGAATACAGCTATCATGAAATGGCCAAGGCCTGTGGCATCAACATGATGGAGAGCCGCATCTTCAGCGAGAACGGTCGCAGCCATTTCATGACCCGCCGATTCGATCGCGACGATCAGGGTGGCAGGAAGTTCGTTCAGACGTTCGCGGCACTCGCACATTACGACTACTACGAAAGCGGAGCATACTCATACGAGCAGCTCTTCATGCTGATGAAGGAGCTCGGCATGCCTAAGGCCGAGTTGGAAGAGCAGTTCCGTCGCGTCGTCTTCAACATCGTCGGGTGCAATCAGGACGATCACGTCAAGAACTTTGGCTTCATGATGGACCGAAACGGCGACTGGTTTCTGAGCCCTGCCTACGATCTGTGTCACGCCGAGGGCAGTGCGTTTACGAGGTTTCACCAGCTGAGCATCAATGGAAAGACGTCAGGGTTCACGTGCGCAGATCTCAAGCACATTGCTGAGTATGTCGGCCTGCCAAGAGGGCGCGAAGTGCAGGTGCTTGAGCGGACGCAGGACGCGTTCTCCGGCTGGGGGAAGTTGGCGAATGACCTGGCCATTCCAAAGCCGCTTCAAGATCATGTCAAGAAGACACTTCGGCTGCACATGACCTAGTGTATGGGAATTATATACGATAGTGCCATCAGGCCGCCCTCGCACTGATTTCACGGGTC
>VYCX01000030.1 GCA_009843725.1 Boseongicola sp. SB0675_bin_26 | reverse complement strand
CGATGGCGCGTTCTACGGTCCGAAGCTGGAATTCGTCCTGAACGACGCGATCGGGAGCGACTTGCAGTGCGGAACCCACCAGGTCGACTTTGTGCTGCCTTAACGGCTGAACGCCACCTATGTTGGCGAGGACGGAGACAGGCATCGTCCCGTGATGCTGCATCGCGCCGCGCTCGGTTCGTTTGAACGCTTCATTGGCATCCTGATCGAGAGCAGCGAAGGCCGGCTTCCGTTCTGGCTGGCGCCGCGTCAGGTCGTCGTCGCCTCGATCACGTCGGACACGAACGCGCATGCCGCCAGGATTGCCGCCGAGCTTCAGAGCGCCGGCGTGCGCGCCGAGCCCGACATCCGGAACGAGAAGATCAGCTACAAGGTTCGGGAGCATTCGGTTGGCAAGGTGCCGGTGATCCTGGCGATTGGCCGCCGCGAAGTGGACGAAGGGACCGTGAGCGTCAGGAGGCTCGGCAGCAAGGCAACCGACACCCGTCCGCTCGCCGACGCCGTCCGGGAGCTTGCAGCGGATGCTCTCCCGCCGGACCTGCGGCGGGATGGCCGGGTACGCTCCCAGGTCGGCGCGGCATAGACGTCTCCGGTTGCCGAAGGCTGGCGATATTTCAGTTTTTGACAACACTGTCAGCACACGCAGCCGTGAATGGAAGTCTGATTCGATCCCGTCTTGAATGCACGGGTCGATTCAACGACGAAATTTCAACCGAATGAGGACATCCAAATGTCGAAAACGACCAAGACCTTGGCGGCCGCGGGCGCACTTGCGACCGCATTGGCTGCGTCACTGGCTGTGCCCGCTCAAGCCCAGACCAAGGAGAAGTGCTACGGCGTTTCGCTTGCCGGCGAGAACGACTGTGCGGCCGGTCCCGGCACGACTTGCTCCGGCACCTCCACCGTCGACTACCAAGGCAATGCCTGGACTCTTGTCGACACAGGCACCTGCGCCGAGATCGAGTTGCCCACAATGGCCGATGGCACGCCACGCATGGGTTCGCTCGAGCCGCTCGATCGCGACCTGCCGAGCTAAGGTTCTGACAGCTGACGGCGTCTCCTGCATTGCTGGGGACGCCTCAGCTTCCGGATCCCGTCAATGCTGGACGCCACCACCCACAGATCTGCCCGCCTGCCCGATGCGGCAGGGGTCGGCTACAAGCCGCAGCACTTCAGCGAGATCGTGAACGATGCCGGGCCGGTTGCCTGGCTGGAGATTCACGCCGAAAACTACATGGGCGACGGCGGTCGGCCCATCGCGCAGCTCAGGCATCTCGCGGAGCGGTTCGCGTTCTCCGTGCATGGCGTCGGTCTCTCCATCGGCGGTGAAGGTTCATTGGATTCCGAGCACCTTGCTCGGCTCAGGCACCTCGTCGACTGGCTTGATCCGGCAAGCTTTTCCGAACATCTTGCGTGGTCGACCCACGACTCCGCGTTTCTCAACGACCTGCTGCCCCTGCCCTACACCGAGGCCAGCCTCGCCCGCGTTGCCGAGCATGTCGACGAAGTCCAGGAAGTCGTGGGACGACGCATGCTGCTGGAGAATCCCTCGTCCTATCTCGCGTTCGAGGAGTCCACGATGCCCGAGACCGACTTCCTCCGCGAGATCGCCAGACGAACCGGTTGCGGGCTCCTGCTCGACGTGAACAACGTCTTTGTCAGCGCCACGAATCTTGGCACTGATCCGGTTTCGTACATCGACGCGTTCCCCGTCGAACTGGTCGGGGAAATCCACCTCGGCGGGCATGACGACGATGAAGACGACCACGGCGCGCCCCTGCTGATCGACAATCATGGCCGCGAAGTCGCGGACCCGGTCTGGTCACTGTTCGAGTACACGATCAGGAAGTCCGGCCCCAGGCCAAGCCTCATAGAATGGGACAACGACGTTCCCGATTGGCCAGTCCTCAAGGCCGAGGCCAGCCGTGCAGCCAGGGTCCTGGAATCCGCAAACGCATGACGGTCGACCAGACCACGTTCCGGGAAGCGCTTCTGGATCCGGAGGCCGCACGCCCGAACGGCCTGAGGGACGGCGAGGGCCGCCCGGCCGGGCGCCGGTTCGACGTCTATCGCAACAATGTCGCGGTCTCTTTGACCGAAGCGCTCGAGGTGGGCTTTCCGGTCATCCGCAAACTGGTCGGGCAGGAAAATTTCAAGCTGCTGGCCTCTGCGTACCTGCGCCGTCATCCGCCGCGTTCGCCGCTGATGATGCATTTCGGAGCCGACATGGCCTCGTTCCTGGCCGACTTCAAGCCCACGCGGAAAACCGGCTACCTGCCGGACGTTGCACGGCTCGAACTTGCAATCCGGGAAAGCTATCACGCGGCAGACGCGGACCCGATCAGCCCTGCGGAACTCGAGGCACTGCCGCCCGATGCGCTGGTCCGCGCTCGCGTGCTGCTCGCTCCTTCCTTGCGGCTGGTGCGGTCGTCCTGGCCGATCCTCTCGATCTGGCGCTTCAATGTCGAGGACGGTGCGAAAAGCCCGGAAATGGCCGCTGAAGACGTGCTGGTCGCCCGGCCGGATCTGGATCCCTTTCCCCGGCTGCTGCCTTCAGGCGGGGCGGAATTCGTCAGTGCGCTCTTGACGGGTGCGACATTCGGGGATGCAATGGACAAGGCATCAGACGCATCCCAAGGCTTTGAACTGCCGGTGGTGCTCACCCTCTTGGTCGAAATGAAGACCTTGATCGAAATCGGAGGATAGCTTTCATGTCCAGCAATATCCTGCTGCTGCCGGACCGGCTGCTTGCGCTGATCGAACCGGCATCCACGCCGGTGCTGACCACGCTGGCGCGCTTCATTTTTGCGGCGGTCCTGCTTGTTTACTACCTCAACTCCGCGCTGACCAAGATTCCCGAAGGCCTGATCAATCTGGTATCGCCGAGCTTCAATGCCTTCGCGCAGATCTTCCCCAAGGAGGCCGAAGCCGTGCTCTATGACATCGGCCAGGCAACGCTCTTCCAGAAACTTGTGATCCTCGCCGGAACATGGGCGGAATTCGTGCTTCCGTGCCTCTTGGTCATCGGCTTGTTCACCCGCCTCGCCGCGCTCGGCATGATCGGTTTCGTGACGGTTCAGAGCCTCACGGACATTTTCGGCCATGGCGGAGAGACCGGCGCGTGGTTTGACCACGTCTCGGACGCCGTGATCCTGGACCAGCGCGCCTTCTGGGTCTTCCTGCTTCTCTACCTGCTCTTCCGGGGCGGCGGGCCGATTTCGGTCGACCGATTGCTCTACGCGGCCTTTGACAGGAACAAATAAAGCGGAACCGGACGTTAGATCCGGCGAAAGGCACCTATTCACCGAGATGCCGTGCCTTTGCCGCTGCATTCCAGCCAAGCGTGGCCATTTCGCCCTCTACGATGACGGGACGCTTCATGACTGAGGGATGCCTGGCGATCAGGCTGTCCGGCGCGCCCTGTCTCTGGGATTCGGAGAGGCTGCGCCAGGTGGTCGAGCGACGGTTGACGAGAGCGTCTCCAAACTCTTGAAGGAAACGGTCGACGACGTCGGGGTCCAATCGGCTTTCGCGAACGTCCACGAATGTCACGTCCTTGCCGGCACCTTTCAGTTCCCGAACTGCCGCCCTGCAAGTGCTGCAATTCTTCAACCCGTAGAGCGTCGGCATTCCTGATCCCGTCATGAAAGGCTTTGGGATCGTATATGGTGACTGCGCCCCGCTCTCAAGGACGGGCCTTGCGTCGCAAGGGAGGATGCCATGCCTTCTGGACAGGGCGACCGCGGCACGGAGCGCATTCGCCTTTTGGGCATTCCCGATTTCTGTCTGGCCCCCGTGAGTCGGACCGGTTTCAAGACGTGGCGTTGGTCCCGTCCCGGTCTCTTGCGATTGCCGCGCATGGCCCTGGCCCGCCTGTCCTTCGCCACCCGCGCCAAGTCGCGTGCCGACCGCCTCGTCACGGCCATTTTCTCCGCCCCCAGGGGCCTGACCGGATTTGCAGACTGTTGAAGAGTCTGGAGACGACCAGGTGGAACGGCCGCGTTGCAGCATCATGTGCTGAAGCAGGAATCCCTTCATGACCTGGCCGTATTCGGCCGTGTCGATGCAGATTTCGCCTTCTGCGTGGACATCACGGAGCGCGATCATGAGCGTCTTGAGAACGTCTTGGTCGGTGACGTTACCGCGTCGAGGATCGACTGTCTTCCCATTGACATGAGGAAAGTTCTTCATGCGCCCGCCCCGTGACTTGATCATTGAAGCTGCAGGGAGGCAAGACAACGGACTTGGACACAAGGGGATTCATGACCGATGGACTTGGGTAACGACCGCCCGCGGCGTGGGCTGGGCTGAATGCCGAACTGGAAGCGCGGATGGCAATGCCCGAAGGCAGGTGGGCACTCGAATCCATATTCCCCGACCTGTGTGACAAAAGGGCAGATCCGCAGGTGACGACCGGACGTGACGCCGCGCAGCATCAAAAACGGGTCGAATGTCGCGATCCGTGACAGTATCGGACGCAAGGCACCCCAATGTGACAGGCTGCCATGCCCCGCATCGGGCATGCCCGAGTCAGCTCGTCGACCCAAGACCTCGAAATCGAGAAAGCCAAGACCGAGGCGACGGGCTGCGAGGTCATGCGTACCGAGACAAGCTCCGGAGTCTCGCGCGAAGGCCGCGCCGAACTGCTGGACATCCTGGACTTCCTGCGGGAAAGCGACGAGCTGGCCGTGAATTGCCTGGGCCGGCTCGGCCGCTCGACCGGCGACGTTCTCAATCTGGTGCACGAGCTGGATGGCAATGGCGCGTCACTACGCGTGCCGGAGCCCGAGGTCGCGACTGCGGGAGATCTCGGTCTCCCGGTAGTGACCGTTCTTGGCATGGTGGCCGACGTGGAGCTGAAGTTCATTCGTGACCGGCAGCGTGCCGGGATCGAGGCGGCGAAACGATCAGGCGGCTGGCCGCAGAAAAGGTTCGTTTTCACTGCGCGTTCCGTAGAACGAATGTCATTGATCAAGCCATCGGAAGAGATGTCCTTCATGTCGAAGAACGGCACCTTATTCGAATCTTGACCGATGACTGCCAAAAGACAGCCCAGGACCATTGGATGTCTCCGGGTGTCCAGGCAGGGGCAGGACCTGGACAGGAACCGGGCAGACATCCTCGCTTGAGCCTGCAAGGAGCACCTCGGCCGGGTCGAGTTCGTTGAGGAGAAGGCTTCCGGCAGGATCGCGTGGCGCAAGCGAAGGATCGCGGACATTCTGGAGGAACTGCGCGAAGGTGACGTTTTGGTCGTCAGCGAGCTTTCCCGGCTCGGACGCTTGATGCTCGAATGCATGGAAATCCTGTCCATCACCTCGGACGCCGGCATCAGGATCTACGCCATCAAGGGATTCTGGAGGCTCGACGAAACGATCCAGAGCCGGATCATTGTCATGGCGTTCTCGATGGCCGCCCAGATCCAACACGACCCGCTTTCGGCCAGAACCAAAGGAAGCGCTGAGGGCACGGAAGGTCTCCGGACGGCCGCTTGGACGGCCGAAAGGGCCAGGCAAGAGCAAGCTCGATCCGTTTCGTCCCAAGATCGAGGCACTGCTCACGAACGGTTCGGCCCGAAAGTTCATCGCGAAGCGCTGCAACACGACGCCCGACAACCTCACGAACTGGATGAAGAAGAATGGGATCAGGAAGCCAAGGGCATGAGAATCCTGTGGCGGATTCGGTGCTTGTGCTGGGTTTAGCCCAACCACTCGAAGTGGTAGATTTGCCGGAAGTTGGTTTCAACACCGGCGGCGGCGAACGAATGAGACGACGCCTGCGCCCCGGTCGAATGGAGTGAACACATGGAGATTCTGCAGGCCGGATCGCGCCCGTCCCGGGCCGGACCGGAGGACTCGTTTTCAGGTCGGGTTCGAATTGACCCGGTGATCATGGCACCTGACCCTTCCCGGGTCCGTGCGCTGACAGTGACCTTTGAACCTGGTGCCCGAACTGCATGGCACACGCATCCTCTTGGCCAGGTACTGATCGTGACCGCGGGCAAAGGTCTTGTGCAGACATCTGGTAACCGAATTCACGAGGTCCGTTCTGGCGATGTTGTCTGGTTCGCGCCCGAAGAACGCCACTGGCATGGCGCTGCACCTGATACCGGAATGACCCACATCGCGATCCAAGAGGCGCTCGACGGCTCCAACGTGACTTGGATGGAACACGTTACCGACGCAGAGTATTCTGGCAAGTCCTGACCGGAATCGCACCGACTTGTTCGAGAATTCCAAGGAGCGAATGCGAGCGGTCACCTGACCTGCCCGGCCAGTGGACGCTGCCATGCTCGGGGTGATGTGGCCCGATCATCGCATCCAAGCGGCACTCCTCGACTTCCACCTCGGATCGCGCGACTGGAGAACGGCCTCCGGCAGCAGCCCCTCGGCGACGTAGGCCCTGGCTGCGCGCACGAGACGCTGCAGCGTCCAGCGCCGCAGTCCGGCAGGCGTGAATTCAGGACTGCCAGCACGTCCTGCCAGGGCATGTCGGGGCGCAGCCTGCGCACATCCGGCGCCCAGTCGCCTGCGCTGCGGTTCAGGCGCTTCAGGAACGCGTCCCGGCGCGCCAAGCGAAGGCGTGACAAGGTCGCCCGGTCGCCCGACACCAGCCCCGGATTGCCGCCTGCGTGGCCGTTGACCGGCTCCGCGACGTGTTGGCGCTGCGGGAGAAGCTCGTTGACCAGCGCACGGAACAGAAGGCGGCCCTCGACGAGGTCCACGGTCCCGTACCGTACGGCCGGTCCCGTAGGTCCTTTCGGAGCTCGGCGCCGACGTCCGCGAGTTCGACCGGCGGACTGCGGAACTGGTCGCGGGCCAGGACGACCTCGCCGAGAGTTACGGGATCCTGACTTCGGTGCCAGACATCGGCCCCGTCACGGCGACGGCCCTGATCGCGTGGACGGGCGAGCTCGGCGCGATCGGCAACCGCCAAGCCCGAAACGAATCAGGCGTCCCGCCGCGCTTCCGTGGCCGGCCAGCCGGCCGGATTTGTCATGCCTGTCTGACGCAGGGGCGTGAACAGAATTCAAGACGACAACGTCCTTGTCCCGACCTCAACGAATTCAACAGGCGGTCGCGTGCCGCACGGCAGCGCAACCAGGTCTGTTTCCCCGGGCTTTGTCGACCTGTCGCCAAAGAGGGCTGTCTGGGTGAGCTGACGGGCCTTCGTCGTTCTGCCATACAGCATCAGATGTGGCCACGCACTCCTCATTGCGGCAATTGTCGTTTCGAGCGTGAACCGGCGTGCATCCGTTCGCACGAAGACAGCCGCGTCTTCGCGGGTCTTCCGCGAGGTGGTCGCGAACGCCTCGTGGATCAGCGCCCGATACCTACCCTGATGACCGTATCGATGCCCGGGAGCCCCGTTCGGCAGTGACGGTCCCTCACCTAGCGCCCAAAGGCGTATCCAGTTGTCGTACCGGTAGTTCGTGACGCCTGAATAGGGCGGTGACGTAAGCACCAGAGAGGCAGGATCACCGGCGTATCGCTTCAGTTTGCGCCGCGCATCTCCCAGAAATACCTGTGCCTCGCATGTGGCGTCGACGAACCCCTTGGCGTACCTCCATTTGACCCGCGCCTTGAGAAAGCCCGCAGGATCCAGTGCAGGTGGCCTCATGCCTCGTTGCCGCCACCACCTTACCGAATACTCGGGAGACAGCGACTTGCATTGCCGCATCTGGTTGGAAAGCCCGCCGCCAATCTTGGCGTGCAGGGACACTAACATGATCGCGGCGATGGTGCGATCAACCTTCGACCGGCGCCAGTCGAGGTTTCGCCTTGCGCTGTTCAGAAACGCCAGGACGTCGCGGCACCATGCCCAGTCCTGGAACTCGTTCTCGGGGATGTAGTCCGACTCCACGCGCAAGGCGGCAATCTGGTCTATGCGCATGAGGATACGGCCCAACTGCCGAGCCGGCCGCGTCTTGGTCGTGGCATACAACCATCCCACCGGGTTGAGCTCGCAACCCAAGGAATGCCGGCCCATCGCCTGCGCCACGAAATTCGTCGTCCCGCGGCCGCAGAACGGGTCGATGACCGTGTCGCCCTCGCAGCTGAATCGCCCGATCACCGCGCGAGCGAAGCTGACCGGGAACATGGCATAGTACGGCCCGAAGCCCGCCCACCGACCCTCCGGCGTGCGCGGGCGCCA
This sequence comes from Boseongicola sp. SB0675_bin_26, assembly GCA_009843725.1. GTDB lineage: Bacteria > Pseudomonadota > Alphaproteobacteria > Rhodobacterales > Rhodobacteraceae > JAJEFO01. The sequence goes on along the minus strand of VYCX01000030.1, from coordinate 2,241 downwards.
GTCGTCGAACGGCTTGTCAAACATCGTCTTCGAAGAGGCTCTGCAAGATTTCGCCTCCAATCTTCAACGGGATCGCTGCATGCGAATGAGCCCTCACGATCGGCACGAAGCCGCCTTCGAACAGGTAGGTGGAAAGCCTGTCCACGATCCCAAGCGTTTCCGGAAGCCGGGTGTATGCCGCCAAGGTCGTGTTCGACAGGTCGTCGGACGCGTCCGATGTCATCGCCGTGTTGACAACCATCTTCTGCCCGGTGCGGCTCTTGTACAGGACCGCCCTGCCAAAGTAGGTGCTCTTCCCCCATTCCTTTGCATCCGGCGCACGAAAGACGATGTTCCTGTGAATGTAGGCGATGTTCGGCAGCAGGGCCGTGCGCGCCTGGAACCTGCCACCAGGACCAAGTTTCGGATCAAAGTCAATGCGTTCGAAATGCTCGACGAATTGCCCCGACTTGACGAGCGAGAACAGAAGGAGGTCCTTTCCGGTGCGGTCCCTGCACTCCTCGCTTATGCGCCGAACTTCCTCCTTCACGCGCGGGACGACCGAGGCGAACTGACCGAAGGCCGCCAACGGCCCGTCCAGCACGAACGCGATTCTGGGCAGCACGTGCACGGCATCGTCGTTCGCCACGAAATAGCGAAGGACGTTCAGGAGGAGAATGAGCTCCAGGAAGCGCATGACTTCTCCGTGAGGCTCCCCGTTCGGTCCCATCTCGCTGAAGCGCTCGTGAAACCGCATTTGGTCGGTGCTGTAGATTTCCTTGTCCCTCTCGCAGGCACACTTGCCGCATCCGGTGATCGGCCGAAGCTGGTTTCCGCACAGTTCGTCATGCGGGCATCTGAACTCGCCGTGGCGACCCTTTACCAGATGCTCGAAGGTCTCCAGGAGCGTCTCGTGCCCGCTCTGGACGATCTTGCCCTGCAGTGCCTCGAACACCGAATGACGAAAGAAATCCCTTGGCTGCAACCCGTCGTTACGCACTACGTTCCGACCCGGCAGGACCGTCTGCAACGTGCGCGCGTCGTCCATCTCGTTGAATGCCCGAGGCGGGATGATCCGCCCCGGACCCTCCGCCTTGAGCTTCCGCAGGTCGATGTAGACCAGCGCGAGCTGGACCAGGCTTGCCTCGGCACCGGGGAACCCGTCCTTCAGCGTCTCGGTGACCAATGATCCGTCGATCGTGATCACCCTGTTGATTGCTAATTCAGCTTCCGGAATGGCCGTCGGCTCCAGCGCCTCTTCTGACCTCGGCGGGGGCGGCCTGATCCTTCCCTTGAACTCTTCGAAGAGCTTGCTCTGCTGCAGCGAGATCAGGGCTTCGCCCGTCGCGCGCTGGTTTTCGTAGGGCACGTCACGCGCCTCCGTCGACCGTGAACAGGTCGATCTGCACGGGGATCGTGTAGGGGTTTGACAGCGTGCGCATGCGTACGAAGCCCGGATCGCTGATCGACCTTATCTGATGGGAATAGTCCTCGAAGTCGTAGAACTTCGACAAGGCTCGAATCTCGTCGGCGTTGTTGAGATGCGCGACAAACCAGTTGTCGGTGTTCTTCAGGATCGCCGGCATCACAGAAGACGGTTCCTGCGTTGCCAGGACCATGCCGATCCTGTACTTCGAGCCTTCCTTCGCGGTGCGCGCCCAGATGGTCTTGAGCTCGTCCTTCCCGCCCGCCGCCGGCAGAAGATTGTGGGCCTCTTCAAGGTAGACCATGACTGGCGAAGGCGGCACGAGCTGACCGTCACCATCCAGTCGCGGTTCAATGAAGGCGCGCTTCTGGGAATTGAAAATCTCCCAAAGTATGCGTTCGGCTGCACCGACGTTCTGCTCCGGATCACCAGTCGACTGATCGAAGATCACGAGTTTCCCTGCCTTCAGGTCCTCGACGACCTCGGTCGCAAAGTTCTTGGTGGCGCTCGGCGAGTGCTGCTTCGCCACACCTCGTAGCTGCGTTACGCCACCTTGATATCGATAGATCCCGAGGACATTCTTGAGGGCATCATCCGCCCAGGCCCGGCCATCGTGCGATTCTCTGTACTTTCGCTCGAAGTCGCTGTAGCCGCTGTTCTTTTCGTCCATGAACTTCTGAAGTCCCCTACACCCTTCGACGAAGTCGTCCCAAGTAGGACTTTCCTTGCCAAGCATTCCAGCCGCGGCAACGACTTCCGTCTGGACGGGTTCTTCGCTTTTGTTGTAAGCGTTCGGTCGTGAGGTGACGACAGTCGGTCCTGTCGTGATTCCGGTC
>VYCX01000397.1 GCA_009843725.1 Boseongicola sp. SB0675_bin_26 | reverse complement strand
CTGAATGAGCAGATGAAGGCCATTCAGAAGGAACTTGGCGACGGTGAGGACGGTTCAAACGAAATCACCGAAATCGAGGAGAAGATCGCCAGCACCAAACTTTCCAAGGAAGCCCGCGACAAGGCGGAGAGCGAACTGAAGAAGCTCAAGTCGATGTCGCCGATGAGCGCCGAAGCGACTGTGGTACGCAACTACCTGGACTGGATACTTGCGATTCCGTGGGGCGTGAAATCCCGGGTCAAAAAGGACTTGGGCCGTGCGCAGAAGGTTCTCGACGGCGATCACTACGGATTGGAAAAGGTCAAGGAACGAATCGTCGAATACCTCGCCGTCCAGCAGAGAGCCAAGAAGTTGAAGGGGCCGATCCTCTGTCTCGTCGGACCACCGGGCGTCGGAAAGACCTCGCTCGGGAAGTCGGTGGCAAAGGCAACCGGCCGCGAGTTCATTCGCATCAGCCTCGGCGGCGTGCGTGACGAGGCGGAAATCCGCGGGCACAGGCGAACCTACATCGGTTCGATGCCCGGCAAGATCGTCCAGGGCATGAAAAAGGCCAAGACCGTCAATCCGCTTATCCTGCTCGACGAGATCGACAAGATGGGACACGACTTTCGGGGAGATCCCGCGTCGGCGATGCTGGAAGTCCTGGATCCCGAGCAGAACTCGACATTCACCGATCATTACATGGAGATCGAGTACGATCTCTCAAATGTCATGTTTCTGACGACCGCGAACACTTACAGCATGCCAAGCCCCCTTCTGGACCGGATGGAGATCATCCCGCTTGCGGGCTATACGGAAGACGAAAAGCGCGAGATCGCAAAGCAGCACCTGCTCGAAAAGCAGACCAAGGGTCACGGCCTCAAGGCGTCCGAATTCGAGCTGTCGGAAGAGGCCCTCACCGAGATCATCCGCACTTATACGCGCGAAGCCGGTGTCCGGAACCTTGAACGCGAGATCGCGAAACTCGCGCGCAAGGCCGTGACCCGGATTGTAAGGAAGGAAGACAAGAAGGTCGTGGTGACTCCAGAAAGGCTGGAAGACTTCCTCGGCGTCAAGAAATTCCGCTACGGGCTGGCCGAGAAGTCCGATCAGGTGGGCGCCGTCACGGGCCTCGCCTGGACCCAGACCGGAGGTGACCTTCTGTCGGTGGAGGCCCTGACGCTTCCCGGAAAGGGAAGAATGAAAACAACCGGAAAGCTTGGCGACGTGATGAAGGAGTCCATCGACGCCGCTTCGAGCTTTGCACGGTCAATCGCGCCATCAATCGGCGTTCTGCCAACCCGGTTCGACACAATGGACATCCACGTTCACGTGCCGGAGGGCGCGACGCCGAAGGACGGCCCGTCGGCAGGCATAGCGATGGTCACCTCGATCGTTTCGGTGCTTACGCAGATTCCGGTCCGAAAGGACATCGCAATGACCGGCGAAATAACGCTGCGCGGCAATGTCCTGGCAATTGGCGGTCTGAAGCAAAAACTGCTGGCGGCCCGTCGCGGCGGGGTCTCAACAGTCCTGATGCCTGAAGAGAACGAGAAGGACCTGCCGGAGATTCCCGACAACGTGAAGGATGGATTGACGATCATTCCCGTCTCGACGGTATCCGAGGTCCTGAAGCACGCACTTGTCCGGCAGCCGGAGCCTATCGACTGGGACGAAGAGGCCGAGCAGGCCGCACTGGCCCAGCGCGCGACGGCAGCCCGGTCCGGTGAAACCGGCGTGATGACCCACTGAAGCGCATTGGCCGGGGCCCACTCTTGTGGCAGCGGCGCGACGTGGCTTCCGCCACTCGCTGAACCTTGGGCAACGGTTTCTTCGCGATGACATGATTGTCGCAATCGTTCCATGGGCGGCGATTGCGAATTGGTCATGCTACAGCGCGCACGTCAGACAGGGTTGCCCGACTCCTCGGCCTGAAGTTGGAACACTGACGGGTCCGCGCCGGAAATCTCGGCCGACCTTGCCAATTCCTGGACGTAGGATCGGGCCTTGCGGATCCAATCCGCCTTTTCCATGGCATCGGATATCTTCTGGCGAACGGCCGCGAACGGCAGCACCGCGCCCTCGTCGACTGCATCCATCCGGATGATGTGCCAACCGTGCCGCGTGAGAACTGGCTCGGCCGTGACGTCGCCTTCGGAAAGCTGGCGCAAAGCTGCCTCGAACTCGGACGAGGTCTCTCCCGGCCCGAATTGGCCTAGCTTCCCGCCAGTCGCCCGCGAGTTGCAGTCACTGTCCGCCGCGGCGATTCGGGAAAAGTCCTGGAGGTTGTCACGAACACGACTCGCCAGTTCGAGCGCCCGGGTCTGCGCCTTCGCCCGGCTGGTCTCGTCGCGCGAATCACAGGCCACGAGAATGTGTGACACTTCCCAAAGAGGCGGTGTGCGAAAGCGAGACGGATCGCGCTCCCACTCCGTACGGACGGCCTGCGCAGTCGGAGCGTCAAGTTCAAGAACGGTCTCAAGAAGCTGTCGGATCAATGCCTCTTCATCCGTTTCGAATCTGTTCGCGCCAACTTCGGCCGGTTCCGGCACGAGCCCCCGCCGACTTGCCTCCTGCAACAGGAGCGTGCGTACCGCCAAGGCGTTGGCCGCCTTGCGCCAGGCGAAGCCAGGCTTGCCTTTGGGAGCGGGGTGGTTCTGTGCCTCCGCGGCAATGGCTGCCCGCGGGACCGTCTCGCCATTGACGACGAGGGGTGGCAACAGGGATGCGGCCATCGCCATCACTCGGCCGGACCGGCAGCAGTGCCGGATGGCGATGTCTGCCTGGAATTCGCCGTGCCTTGTTTCGGAGACGCAGGCCCACGGCGCCTCGGCAACGGGGAACTGCGGCGCGAGCGCACGACTTGGTAGCCAGGACGTGTCAGCAGGTAGCGGAACGGCACCGCGAAGCCCGACAGGACGTGGACAAGCCGGGTGAACGGAAACACCAAGATGATCACAAGCCCCAGCACGAGGTGAAGCTTGAATACCAGCGCCGCATCCGCAATGTAGCTTGCGGCAGCCGCATCGAAGGTGAAGATGCCCTGCGCCCAGGCCATGAATTTCACCATCTCGTGCCCATCAAGGTGGTCGATCGAAACGAAGATCGTGCCGAGCCCCAAAGCCAGTTGCACCAGCAGCAGTGCCAGGATTGCGATGTCCCAGAAACTTGAGGTCTGGCGAATGCGCGGGTCTGTCCACCGGCGATGGAACAGCATTCCGCCGCCGATCAACGCCATCACGCCGGCAATCCCGCCCACGACCAACGCAAGCAGTTGCTTGGCGCCATGGCTTATGCCGATGAATTCGAATACGCGGATTGGCGTCAGCAGGCCAACCAGATGTCCGAAAAAGATCACCAGCACACCGACGTGGAACAGAATGGAGCCGATCACCAGTTGCCTTCGCCGCAGCAGCTGTGACGAAGATGTCTTCCAGGTGAACTGGTCGCGCTCATATCGCGCGATCGTGCCCATGATCCCTACCCCAAGCGCGATGTAGGGGAAGATTCCAAACAGAAAGTCGTGCATTCGGGCCTCCGTCACTGAGTTGTCGCACCGGACGCCTGGCGTACCGGTTCATCGATCCGGGCAAGAATGTCCCGCGCCTGCGGGCACCCGGCCCCAGGGTCGGGGCCGAATCGGACCTCGCTCTCCTCCCAGATCTCGTCCAGCGCTTCCAGGTTGTCTGGATCTACTTCGGGCTGTCCGAGCAGTGCCGTGACGGCCGAGCGGTCGGCCTTCGTCCCCGAGAGATCAAGAAGGGCGGCAAACACCCCGCAAAACGGGCTCTTTCGCCGCGCGTGCCTGATGCTCAAGGCCTCGAGAATATGCGCCGCGTCCGCCAGGACTTCCCGCGCTTCCAGGCGAGGGCGCATGGAAAGGAACTCCAGGACCACCGGCAAGTGATCAGGCAATTCCGTCGTCGCGAGATCGAGCCCCCCTGCGCGGTAGGTCTCGAGAAGCGACACCATTGCGCCGCCTCGATCCCTGCTCTCGCCATGGACATGCTCGAAGAGGTTCAAGGAAAGCGTGCGCGAACGATCAAACAGGCCCACGTACTGCTCCTCCAACTCGTAGATGTCGCGCGCCCGCAGCTCCTGCACCAGTTGACGCAAAGACCTGCGGGTGGAACCGCGCAGGCGACGGTCCGAGTCGAGAACGTCCCCGATTTCCTGCATGGCTGCCGTCAGTTCCCGCGTCGGGTAGCTGAGAATCAGGGACAAGGACTTGAGCGTGCGGTCCATCACGTCACCTCCGCAGGCATCTTCAAGGGCTTTCGCGCCCCGCCAAACAACGATCCGCTGGAGATTCCCGTCGAGCAGCCGTTGCCGTCGGTGAAGCCGCAGTCGCCTCGGAGGTCGTAGGCATCCTCGACTTCTTCGCGATGCGTTGTCGGGATCACGAAACGATCCTCGTAGTCGGCCAGCGCCATGATTCGGTACATGTCCTCTATCACCCGACCCGAAAGTCCGGCACGGGAGGCTATGCCCTCGTCATTCACGCCTTCCAGAGTCTTGGCCCGCATGTAGCTGCGCATGGCCAGCATCCGTTCCAGCGCCTGCGCAACGGGCTCTTCATCTCCTGCCGTCAGCATGTTTGCGAGGTAGCGCAGCGGGATGCGGAGATTGCGCACGTCAGGCATCGCGCCTTCCACTCCGATCGCGCCTGCCTCGGCCGCATTCTGGATCGGTGAGAGCGGCGGAATGTACCAGACCATTGGCAATGTCCGGTACTCGGGATGCAACGGAAACGCGACTTTCCATTCCATTGCCATTTTCCAGATCGGGCTCGCTTGCGCGGCCTTTATCCAGTCATCGGGAATGCGGTCTGCCCGAGCCATCTCCACGACTTCCGGGTCGTGCGGGTCGAGGAATATCCCGAGCTGTGCATCGTACAGATCCTTCGTGTCAGCCACGTTCGCGGCTTCCTCGATCCTGTCGGCATCGTAAAGCATCACGCCGATGTAGCGGATGCGGCCCACGCAGGTTTCCGAACATACGGTCGGGTTTCCGCTTTCGATCCGCGGGTAGCAAAGAGTGCACTTTTCGGACTTTCCGGTTGACCAGTTGTAATAGACTTTCTTGTAGGGGCAGCCCGAGACGCACATTCGCCAGCCGCGGCACTTTTCCTGATCGATCAGAACGATTCCGTCTTCCTCGCGCTTGTAGATCGCGCCTGACGGGCATGATGCGGCGCAGGACGGGTTCAGGCAGTGCTCGCAGAGGCGCGGGAGATACATCATGAAAGTGTTCTCGTATTCCCCGTAGATCTCCTTTTGCACGCCCTCGAAGTTGTAGTCCTGGCTGCGCTTGGAAAACTCCCCGCCCAGAATCTCCTCCCAGTTCGGTCCCTTCTCGATCTTCTCGATCCGTTTCCCAGTGACCTGCGAGCGTGCACGAGCCGTCGGAAACGCTTCCATTTCCGGTGCCGACTGAAGATGGTCGTAATCAAAGTCGAACGGCTCGTAGTAGTCGTCGATTTCCGGAAGGTCCGGATTTGCGAAGATGTTTGCCAGGATTCGCCACTTGGACCCTTGCCTTGGCTGAAGCTTGCCGGATCGTGTCCTCTCCCAGCCGCCCTTCCAACGCTTCTGGTTCTCCCAGTCGGTCGGGTAACCGGTGCCCGGTTTCGTCTCGACATTGTTGAACCACGCGTATTCGACGCCGTCGCGGCTCGTCCAGACGTTCTTGCAGGTGACGGAGCAGGTGTGACATCCGATGCACTTGTCGAGGTTCAGCACCATGCCCATTTGCGCACGCACTCTCATTCCGCGGCCTCCTTCGTCTTTGCTTCACCGTCGAGCCAGTCAACCTTTCGCATCTTGCGGACAATGACGAACTCGTCCCGGTTCGAGCCTACGGTGCCATAGTAGTTGAATCCGTAGGACTGCTGCGCGTAGCCGCCAATCATGTGAGTTGGCTTCAGCACCGCCCGCGTAACTGAATTGTGGATGCCGCCACGCTTGCCGGTTCGCTCGGAACCGGGTGTGTTCACGATCTTCTCCTGCGCATGATACATGAATGTCGTGCCGTCCTTGATCCTCTGGGACACGACTGCGCGGGCCGTCAGAGCACCGTTGGCGTTGTAGAGCTCGACCCAGTCGTTGTCGACGATCCCGGCTTCCGCCGCATCGTTCTCGGAGATCCAGATCACAGGCCCCCCGCGATTGAGCGTCAGCATCAGCAGGTTGTCAGAATACGTGGAGTGGATGCCCCATTTCTGGTGCGGCGTAATGAAGTTCAGGACGACATGCGGCGTCCCGTCCCTGGCATCAAGGTTGATCTCTTTCGTGATCGACTTGAGATCAACCGGAGGACGATAGGACATCAGTCCTTCGCCGAAGGCCCGCATCCACAGATGATCCTGATACAGCTGCTGACGGCCGGTCAGCGTGCGCCACGGGATCAACTCATGGACGTTGGTGAAGCCGGCATTGTAGCAGACGTCTTCGCTCTCCAAACCGGACCATGTCGGTGACGAGATGATCTTCCTTGGTTGCGCGGCAATGTCATGGAAGCGGATCTTCTCGTCTTCCTTGGGCCGTGCCAGGTGTTCAAGTTCGCGGCCAGTGGCCCTGCTGAGCGCTTCCCACGCCTTGACCGCAACCTCGCCATTTGATTCGGGCGCAAGCATCAGCACGACCTCGCTCGCGTCTATGTCGGTGATGATCTTCGGGCAACCCTTTGCCGGGCCATCCTCCCACACCCCGTTCAACTCGCGCAGGTGCTGGACCTCTTGTCCCGTTTCCCAGGAAATGCCTTTCCCGCCGTTGCCAATCTTGTCCATGAGAGGCCCAAGGGCGCAGAACCTGTCGCCGATTGCAGTGTAGTCTCGTTCAACTGCAACGAAGTTCGGTGCCGTTTTGCCCGGGATCAGGTCGCATTCCCCCTTCTTCCAGTCCCTTACCTCGTCCTGGGCAATCTCGGCGGGCGTGTCATGCAGAATCGGCAACGCGACGACGTCGGTTTCGACACCAAGGATCTCAGGCGCGACTTCCTGGAACTTGCATGCAATGGCCTTGAATATCTCCCAGTCCGACTTGCTTTCGTAGGCGGGATCCACGGCGGCCTGCAGCGGATGGATGAACGGATGCATGTCCGAAGTGTTGAGGTCGTTCTTCTCGTACCAGCTGGCCGTTGGCAGCACGACGTCGGAGTAAACGGCCGTGGTGGACATCCGAAAGTCGATGCAGACCAGGAGATCGAGCTTCCCGCGAGGCGCCTCCTCGTGCCACTTCGCTTCCTTCGGTCGCTCACGCCCTTCCTCTCCCAGATCACGGCCGAGAACGCCGTGATCGGTCCCGAGAAGGTGCTTGAGGAAATACTCGTGTCCCTTGCCGGACGAGCCAAGAAGGTTCGATCTCCAGACAAAGAGATTGCGAGGCCAGTTCTCGGGCGCGTCCGGATCCTCGCAAGACATGTTCAACTTGCCGGACTTCAGCTGCTTGGCCACGTAGCCCGGAATCTCCTCGCCCGACTCCTTCGCAGACTTGGCAACCGCAAGCGGGTTCGTGCGAAGCTGCGGGGCGGATGGCAGCCATCCCATCCGTTCGGCACGAATGTTGTAGTCGATCATGCTGATGTCCCAGTCGCCTTCCGGAGCGGTCGGCGACAGGATCTCGTCCGTTGTCAGCGTTTCGTAACGCCATTGATCGGTATGCGCGTACCAGGCGGACGTCGAGTTCATGTGCCGGGGCGGGCGGGCCCAGTCGAGCGCGAACGCAAGCGGCAGCCAGCCAGTCTGCGGCCGCAGCTTTTCCTGCCCGACATAATGTGCCCAGCCCCCGCCTGACTGACCCACGCAACCGCACATCACCAGCATGTTGATGACGCCGCGGTAGTTCATGTCCATGTGATACCAATGGTTCATTGCCGCGCCGATGATGATCATCGACTTGCCCCGGGTCTTCTCGGCGCTGTACGCGAATTCGCGAGCGACATGGACGATCTTGTCGGCTGACACGCCAGTGATCCGCTCGGCCCAGGCAGGCGTGCCCGGCACGTCCTTGTCGTAGGAATCCGACACCCAGTCGCCGCCGAGACCTCGATCAAGGCCGTAGTTGGCGCAGAAGAGGTCGAAGACCGTGGCGACGGCCGTTTCGCCTTCAACGGTCTTGATGCGCCTGATCGGCACGTTTCTCGTCAGGACATTCGGGCGGTCGTCACCGGTCGAGAAGGCTTGGGTTGCATCCGCGCCGAAATAAGGGAAGTCGACGCCTGCCACGTCGTCATGGCAATCGTCCAGAATCAGCGACATCATGAGCGAGACATCCGAACCTGCAGCCCTTTCCTCCAGATTCCATTCACCCTGCTCGCCCCAGCGGTAGCCGATGGAGCCATTTGGCGAGACCAACGTCCCGGAATTCTCGTCAATTGCGACAGTCTTCCACTCGGGGTTGTTGTCCTCGCCAAGCGCGCCGTCCAAGTCTGCGGCCCGCAGGAATCGCCCCGGGACGAGCTTGCCGTCCCTTTCGTCGAGTTTCACGAGCATCGGAAAGTCGGAGTACTTGCGGCAATATTCCTCAAAGTACTCCGCTTGTCGGTCGAGGTGGAACTCCCGCAGGATGACATGGCCAAACGCCATGGCCAGCGCGGCATCGGTGCCCTGCTTCACGTTCAGCCAGACGTCACCGAATTTGGCGGCTTCGGAGTAGTCGGGGCAGATCACGGCAGACTTGGCGCCGCGATACCGTGCCTCGGTGTAGAAATGCGCATCCGGCGTCCGGGTCTGCGGCACGTTTGACCCCCAAAGGATCAAATAGGCGGCGTTGTACCAGTCCGCGCTTTCCGGCACGTCTGTCTGTTCGCCCCAGGTCATTGGTGACGCCGGCGGCAGATCGCAATACCAGTCGTAGAACGACATGCAGACCCCGCCAAGCAGGCTGAGGTACCGCGAGCCGGCGGCGTAGGAGATCATCGACATCGCGGGGATCGGCGAAAAGCCGAAGACACGGTCGGGACCATAGGTCTTGACGGTGCAGGCATTGGCCGCCGCAATGAGCTCGGTCGCCTCGTCCCAAGACGCGCGAACGAAGCCGCCCTTGCCACGCGTTGCTACGTAGGAGGCGCGAAGTGCCGGATCATTCTGCATCCTGGTCCAGGCCTCGACAGGCGTCATTGTCGCGCGCAACTCTCGCCAGGCTCTCATGAGCCGCCCCCGCACGAGCGGATGCTTCACCCTGTTGGCGCTGTAGAGATACCAGCTGTAGGAGGCGCCGCGCGCGCAGCCGCGCGGTTCATGGTTCGGCAAGTCGGGTCTCGTGCGCGGGTAGTCGGTGTGCTGGGTTTCCCACGTGACGATTCCGGACTTCACGTAAATTTTCCATGAGCAGGATCCGGTGCAGTTCACGCCATGTGTCGAGCGGACAACCTTGTCATGCCGCCAGCGGTTTCTGTATACGTCTTCCCAGTCGCGACTCTCGCGGGTCACCTGACCGTGGCCGTCCGAGAATTGCTCAAGTTCCTTCGGCTGCAGGAAGTTCATTCTGTCGAGCAAGTGGCTCATGTCATTTCTCCTGAGGTCGTCCGTGCGTGGTCAAGCGTCCCTTTCGCCATATGTCAGCACGGGACCGGTGCATTCTTGCGCGTGTAAAAGACCCAAGTGACGACCACGCAGACCACATAGAAAGTCAGGAAGCACCAAAGCGCTGCTGCCGGCCCTCCTGTCATGCTGATCGACGTGCCGTATGCCTTGGGGATGAAAAAGGCTCCGTAGGCGGCAATCGCGCTCGTGAATGCGATGATTGCCGCGCCTTCCATCTCGGCTCGCCGATGCGTGTCGGCCTCGCCGATGTCTGGGTGGAGTCGAGGGATTTCCTGCCGCATGATCGAAGGGATCATCTGAAAGGTCGAGGCATTGCCGACGCCAGTCAGGAAAAAGAGGGCCATGAAGCAGAAGAAGAAGCCCCAGAAGCTGCCATCTCCATTGTCCTGCGGCAGAAACTGAAGGACGCCGAAGACCGCAACGGCCATTCCGAGGAACACCCAGAAGGTCACGCGGCCGCCGCCGAACCTGTCGGAGATCCATCCCGTCGCAGCACGGCTCAGCGCGCCGACGAGCGGTCCGAGAAATGCGTACTGAAGAACATTCACCTCCGGGAACTGTGTCTTCATCAGAAGCGGGAAGCCTGCCGAGTAGCCGATGAAGCTTCCGAACGTGCCGGTATAGAGAATGCACATTATCCAGTTGTGCTTGCGCTGGAGGATTGTCAGCTGGTTCGACAGCGAGGCCTTGGCATCCGCGATGTCGTTCATCCCGAACCAGGCTGCGACGACGGAGACAACGATGAACGGCACCCAGATGAACCCGGCGTTCTGAAGCCAGAGCCGGCTGCCATCGGCCAGTTCCTGAGGCCCGCCGCCAATTGCGCCGAACACTCCGATCGTGATGACGATCGGCACGACGAACTGCATGACGGACACGCCCAGGTTG
>VYCX01000432.1:9989-10529 GCA_009843725.1 Boseongicola sp. SB0675_bin_26 | reverse complement strand
ATCCTGTCTTCGCTCGGACTGTCGGAACTGGTTCTCTTGACCAATTCGCCGCAGCCAAAGATCGTGGGACTCGAGGCGTACGGCCTCGGAATTGTCGGCACCCGCAAGATCTCGGATCTTGGCTGATGGCCGGGCAGGCCCGCCATACGCTCGCCTTGCCGGTGTTCGAAATTCCGCCGAAGGTGCTGATTGTCGTCGCTCCCTACTACGTCGATATTGCAGCTGATCTCGTGAACGGAGCCCAGACCGAGCTTGCGAAGGTCTCGGCGAAGGTCAGCCTGGCCGAAGTGCCAGGGGCGCTGGAGGTGCCGACAGCCATTGGCATCGCATTCAGGCAGGCTGACTACGACGGCTTCATCGCCTTGGGCTGCGTGATTCGAGGCGAGACGACGCATTACGAGACCGTCTGTGACAATTCAAACCGGGCCCTGCAGCTCCTGGGCGTGGAAGGTGCCTGCATAGGCAATGGCATTCTGACGGTGGAAAGTCACGAACAGGCAGCAGTGCGCGCGGATCCCGACAACGAAAACAAGGGCGGAG
>VYCX01000432.1:0-9979 GCA_009843725.1 Boseongicola sp. SB0675_bin_26 | reverse complement strand
GCGCTGCGGCTGCTGCGCTCCATCTCATTGCGCTCAAGCGGCGGTTCGGTTCGTCGAAGAGCCAGGACGGGTCCGGCCGGGTCTCCAGATCCGCATGATCCCTGGGCGGCAGATGCGAAGCGTCGCGCGGCTTCATGCGGTGCAGGCGCTGTTCCAGATGGAGGCGGGCGGGCAGTCGGCGGCAACCGTTCAGAAAGAGTTCGAGGAACACCGATTCATGGAAGATCTCGACGACCAGAAACTGGCGCCGTGCGACAGGGACCTGTTTCGGAAGCTTGTCGATGATGCCGTGACCTGGCAGGCGCGGATTGACCAGATGACGGAGCGGGCGCTTGTCGCCAAGTGGCCGATTGACCGGATCGATCCTGTTCTGCGGGCGTTGTTTCGCGCAGCGGGTGCCGAGCTGGTCGAGGGTGACGTGCCGCCACGCGTGACAATTTCCGAGTTTGTGGATGTGGCAAAGGCGTTCTTCCCTGAAGGGCGGGAAAGGAGCTTCGTGAACGCGGTGCTGGACCACATGGCGCGCGAAGCCCGGCCGGATGCGTTCCAGAAGCAGGCCCGGGGTTAGCAGTTCGGGACGTTGACGGCGAGACCGCCAAGCGCGGTTTCCTTGTATTTCGTGCTCATGTCCTCGCCAGTTTGACGCATGGTCTCGATGGCCGCATCGAGCGGCACAAAGTGCTTTCCGTCACCGCGAAGCGCCAGCGATGCTGCCGACACCGCCTTGATCGCGCCGAGCCCGTTTCGTTCGATGCACGGCACCTGGACCAAGCCTTTCACGGGGTCGCAAGTCATTCCGAGGTGATGCTCAAGCGCGATTTCGGCGGCGTTCTCGACCTGCTCGGGCGTGCCGTCCATAACGGCGGCCAGCCCCCCGGCAGCCATGGCCGAGGCCGAACCGACTTCGGCCTGGCACCCGCATTCGGCGCCTGAGATGGATGCGTTGAGCTTGATGAGCGCGCCTATGGCGGAGGCGGTCAGTAGGAACTCGCCAATGCGCGATGAATGCGCGCCCGGCACATGGTCGATCCAGTACCGGATGGTTGCAGGGACAACGCCGGCGGCGCCGTTGGTCGGCGCGGTGACGACCTGGCCGCCAGCCGCGTTTTCCTCGTTGACGGCCATGGCGTACGCGCTGATCCAGTCATTCACGACATGCGGGGCAGTCAAGTTCGTGCCGCGCTCGGCTTCCAGGCCCGCGCGTATAGCGGCGGCGCGGCGACGCACGTTCATTCCACCCGGAAGCGTGCCTTCAGTGCGCAGGCCGCGTTCCATGCATTCCTTCATGACGTCCCAGATTCGTTTCAACCCGGCGTCTAGCTCCGCCGAACTCGTTCGGGTCAACTCGTTTGCCCGCTTCATCGCCGCAATGCTCTTGCCGCCGGTTCGCGCCATCTCCAGCATTTCGGCGGCCGACCGGAACGGGTAGGGCACGGGCGGACCGTCATCCGTGCTCCCGCCCTCGGCAAGTTCCGCTTCCGTCAAGACGAATCCGCCGCCGATGGAATAGTAGGTCTCCTGCCGAATCACGTCGCCTTCGGCGTCCGTGGCATAGAGCCTGAGCCCGTTGGCGTGGCCCGGCAGCGGCCGGTCGTAGTCAAACCGGAGATCAGTTTCTGGATCAAAGGAAAGCGGGTCGAGTCCGTTCGGCGTGACGCGCTTTCCTTGTCGAATCTCCGTGAGGGCTGCCTCGGCCCTGGCCACGTCATAGGTGTCGGGATCGAAACCCGCGAACCCGAGGATCACGGCTCGATCGGTCGCGTGACCCACACCGGTGAACGCGAGCGAGCCATGCAGGGACGCGCGCAGGCCGTGCGGCTTGAATGCGGAGTTCCGGAGGCTATCGAGAAACCGTCCGGCAGCCACCATCGGTCCCATGGTGTGAGAGGACGACGGGCCGATGCCCACCTTGAACACTTCAAGGACGCTCAGGAACATGAACTGTTCTTGCCGGAGACTTGGAGCATGCGGACGTCTCCACGCGACGTTCCTGGCGGAAAAGGCGTCCTGCGGCTCCGATTCAGGCGGATATTCGAACCCGTCGCCGTCCGCGTGTTCGCCGGCAGGTCAGCGCGGACAGTCTCAAGCCTGCGCAAGCCAAACCAGAAGCACGCCAACGGCAAGGGCGCCGAGCCCGCATGCCCGGCGGGTTTCCAGCGACCAGGACGCGATTGCCCGCACCAGTTCGTCCAAGCGGTTCGGCAGCAGTGCAAGAACAAGGCCTTCGATGACAAGCACGAGGCCAATCCCGAGAAGCGCGAGTTCCATTCGTCTCAGTTGGCCGCCGAGTCGGCAACATCCATGCCGGCACCGTCAAGGAACTCGAAGAACTCGCTGTCAGGCGTAATCACAAGCGTCGAGTTCTGTCCCTGGAGGGCCCGCTCGTAGGCGGCAAGCGACCGGTAGAACCGGAAGAAGCCCTCGTCTGCGCCATAGGCATCGGCGAAGATCGAGTTGCGTTCTGCATCCGCCTCGCCGCGGACGATTTCGGCTTCGCGGTTGGCTTCGGAAACGATTTCGACCACCGTCCGGTCGGCCTGGGCCTGGACTCTTTGGGCCGCTTCCGCCCCTCGCGCCCGCTCGTCAGTCGCTTCCCGCTCGCGTTCCGCGCGCATGCGGTCAAACGTGGCTGCGAGGTTTTGCTCGGGGAGGTTCGTCTGCTTGAGCCGCACGTCAACAACGTCAAGCCCCAGCGCCGACGCTTCCGCGTCGGCATTGGCCCGGATTCGATTCATCAGCTCGGCCCTTTCAGGGGACAGGATCGTGTTCGAGGTCACGCCTTCCGCACCCAGGACTGCCCGGATTTCATCGATGAGGATCGATGACAGCCGGTCCTCGGCGAATCGCACGCCGCCCGGTCCCACGGCCTGGCGGAACTGGACGATGTCCTCGTCCAGGTGGCCAATGCGGTAGCGTGTGAAGGCGTCGACGACCAGTCGCCTGTCGTCTGAGGGCGTGATCTCGATTTCGGGCGTGTCGAGAGACAGGATTCGGCCGTCGTAGCGCACGACTTCCTGGATGACGGGAATCTTGAATCCCAGTCCGGGCTCCGTCTTGACCTGCTTGATCTGGCCGAACTGGAGAACCAGCGCTTTCTCGCGCTCATCCACGATGAAGATGGACGAGAGGGCAATGGCGACCACAATGGCCAGGACTGCCGTCAGAAGGACTCCTCCTCGTAACATGTCAGTTTCCTCCTTGTGGAGTGGTTGTTCCGCGACGGAGCTCGTTCAGCGGCAAGTAGGGCACGACGCCTTGGCCCGGGCCGTCATTGACGCCTTCGTCAAGAATGATCTTGTCAATGCCTCCAAGAACCTTCTCAAGCGTTTCGATGTACAGTCGTCGCCGGGTGACTTCCGGCGCCAGGCGATATTCGGCCAGAACCGCGGAGAAGCGGCTGGCTTCGCCCTTGGCCTCGTTGACGACCTGGGCGCGGTAGGATTCGGCCACTTCAAGTATCTGCGCCGCTTCGCCGCGGGCGCCTGCGAGCACGCGGTTGGAGTACGCGTCTGCCTGGCGCTCGAGCCGGTCACGTTCCTGCTCCGCTGCCTGAACGTCGCGGAACGCGTCGATCACCTCGCGTGGAGGGTCTGCCTTGTTCAGGTTGACGCGGACGACGTTGATGCCCGCTTCGTAGCTGTCGAGCGTCGCCTGGATCAGTTCCTTGGCCCGCTGGGCCACGATTGCCCGGTCACGGTTGAGGAGGGGCGCAAGTTCGCTGCCCGCCACGATCTCGCGCATCGCTGATTCAGAAACCGCGCGTACGGTCTCAGGTCCGTCTCGCAGGTTGAACAGGAAGTCATCGGGCCTGGAGATGTTCCAGACGACCTGGAAATCAATGTCGACAATGTTTTCGTCCGTGGTCAGCATCAGCCCGTTGTCGCCCTGACGTCCGACTCCGATGTCTTCCGACTGTTCCCGCGTTACCGGGATGACCTCGTATGACATCACCGGCCAAGGCGCGAAGTTGAGGCCGGGCTGGCCGATCGAGGAGAACTCGCCAAGGAACAGTTCGACCGACTGCTCTTCAGGCCTGACCGAGTATAGCGAGGAATAGGCCCAGAGACCCAGGATGACCGCTGCGCCAATGACAATGGAGCCGCGCGAAAGCCTCGGTCGTTCACCGCCGCCGCCACTGCGACGTCCGGATCCTCCTCGGCCGCCCATGAGCGACGAGAGCCGTTCCTGGCCCTTCCTCACTATGTCGTCTATGTCGGGTATGTTCGGCCCCTGCTGCCCAGGCCGACTCGGCCTGCGGTCATCTCCATTGCCGCCACTCTGCGGGCCGCCGCCCCAGGGTCCGCCGCTCTTGTTGGCCATGCGTGGTCCTCTTGCTGAATCTGAATCGCTTAGGGTGCTAACTGTAGTGTTCGGCGCGGTTTTTCAAGTCGCCCTTGTCGGAGTCTGCATCGTCACCAGTTCTTCCGACATCGTCGGATGGACGGCAACCGTTCGGTCAAAGTCCTCCTTCGTCAGGCCGGCCTTCACGGCAATCCCCACCATCTGGATCAGTTCGCCCGCGTTGTCCGACACGATATGGCATCCGAGGACCTTCCTGCTGGCCCGTGACACGACAAGTTTCATGAGCGCCTGATTCGATCGGCCGCCGAAGGCGGTCCGCATCGGATTGAACGCCGCCGAATAGACCTCGATCCCTTCCTGCTTGCATGCCGCCTCTTCGGTCATGCCCACGGTGCCAAGTTCCGGTTGCGTGAATACGGCCGAGGCCACCAAGTCGTGGTCCGGTGCAGTAGGGTTGCCCTTGAACACCGTCTCGGTGAAGGCCTGCCCCTCGCGGATTGCGACGGGCGTGAGGTTTATGCGGTCCGTCACGTCGCCGATCGCGTAGATCGAAGGCACCGCAGTCTGGCTGTAGGCATCAACTTCAATCGCGCCGCGCGGGCTTACGGCGACTCCGGCCTTCTCAAGTCCGATGTCCTCGGAGTTTGGCGCGCGCCCGGTGGCGAACAGGAGACTGTCAAAGCGTTGCTCGGCGCCGCTCGTGGTCTTGACAACGACCGAGCCTGTCGCGGATGCGGACCCAGCCTTGTCATTCGGTTTCGGTGCCCGCTCTTCAGCCATGCCGGCCGCTGCCGGCCGCAGGTCAACGACATTCGTGTTGACCTGCAGATCTATCCCTTGCTCCCGCATCCTTCCGGCGACGATGCCCCGGGCTTCGTCATCAAAGCCGCGGAGAATCTGCGGTCCCCGGTAGAACTGTGTCACCTCGACTCCCATCCCGTTCAGGATGCAGGCGAATTCGCAGGCAATGTATCCGCCCCCGACGACAAGCATGGACTTTGGCAACGTCTCCATCTTGAAGATGTCGTCCGACACCATTCCGAGCGCGGCGTCTGGAACATCGGGACGCACGGGGTGGCCGCCCGTGGCAACCAGGATGTGCTTCGCCGTGACGCGAGTGCCGTCCTCGAGTTCCACCCCGTTCGGGTCGGAGACGCGCGCGCGCATATCGTGAATGGTCACGCCGGAAGACGTCAGCAGGTTTCGATAGACGCCTTCGAGACGATCAAGCTCGGCGCGGAGCTTTGCGCGAAACGTCTGCCATTCGAAAGTGCCAGCCTCGGCGTTCCATCCGTAGCCGCGTGCGAGCGCAGCCTGTTCCCGGAACTCGGACGCGAACACCATGAGCTTCTTTGGCACGCAGCCCCGAATCACGCAAGTTCCACCCATGCGCCGGTCTTCCGCAAGCGCGACGCGAGCGCCGGTCGCGGCGGCGGTTCGGGCCGCCCGGACCCCGCCCGATCCGCCGCCGATGACGAACAGGTCGACGTCGCGGGACATCATTCCTTGGATGCCACGATGGTCTCGACCGTGTCATCGACATTGCCGAGAATGATCGTGTCGCACATGCCGACGAACAGCCCGTTTTCGACAATGCCGGGAATCTGGTTGAGAGCCAGCGCAAGACCCTGAGCGTCGCCAATGCGGTTCAGGTGAAGATCCAGGATGTGATTGCCCTCATCGGTCCTGAAGAGCTTGCCGTTCCTGCGGCGAGGCTCGATTCGGCGACCATCTACGTCCTGGATCTCGAGGGCCTGCTCCAGCAGCGCCTTTGTGGCATCCATTCCGAAGCCCAGCACTTCCACAGGAAGCGGAAACGCGCCAAGTGTCCTGACCTGCTTGGAAGCATCGACGATCACGATCATCCGGTCGGATGCGGTCGCGACGATTTTCTCCTGCAAGAGCGCGCCGCCGGCGCCCTTGATCAGGTTGAATTCCGGATCGAATTCGTCCGCACCGTCGACAGTCAGGTCTAGCCAGCCTGCTTCGTCGAGCGTCGCAAGCCGGATGCCTTCTTCGTGAGCGAGGGCGGCCGTCGCGGAAGATGTCGGCACGCAGACGATATCCAGGCCTTCCGATCGGACTCGCTCGCCGAGGCACTTGACCAGAAATGTCGCGGTGGAGCCGGTGCCCAATCCGACCTTCATTCCTGAGGCGACGAGCGTGCTCGCGCGTTCCGCAGCGGCATGCTTTGCAGAGTCGATTGGGGACGGGACTGTGGACATCCGGCTTTCCTTGCTCGTGGGCTGCCTTATATGGACATTGATTGGCGAGTGCGAGTGGCCCGCGCACAAAATCCGCTCGCAGGATGCATCCGGCTTTGGTAACAGGCAGGGCAGTTGCGGGTGTGGCGGAATTGGTAGACGCACCAGATTTAGGATCTGGCGCCGCAAGGCGTGGGGGTTCAAGTCCCTCCACCCGCACCAGCAGCAGTGACCTCGGTGCCTCAGCGCGGCTCGAAGCCTGCGACGCGACCGATTGCCGTTGGATTTCACGTGGTTCGGTGCGGAGGCAGGACTGTGCAAATCCTTTCGCTTTCGCCTTGCGGACGGATTTCTGCTTCCATAGAAGAAGCGCGGATTTTTCTGGCCCGTGCGGGACGCGCCAGGCGCGGGATTGAGAGAGGATGCCCATGCAGGTCACAGAAACGCTGAACGAGGGTTTCAAGCGCGGCTACAGGATCACCGTGACCGCGAGCGAGCTGGACGAAAAGGTCAACGGCAAGCTGGCCGAGGCCGCCCCCGAGATCCAGATGAAGGGCTTCCGCAAGGGGAAGGTCCCGACTGCCCTGCTCAAGAAGCAGTTCGGAAAGCGCCTCTTGGGCGAGGCGATGCAGGAAAGCGTCGATGCAGCTGTTTCCGAGCATTTCAAGGACTCCGCCGAAAAGCCGGCCATGGAGCCAAAGGTCGAGATGCAGAACCAGAACTGGAAGGAAGGCGACGACGTCGAACTGGCCCTGACCTACGAGACGTTGCCCGAGATTCCGGAAGTCGACTTTGCCGGATTCGATCTTGAAAGGCTCGTGGTCCAGGCAGACGATGCTGCGGTCAACGAGGTTCTGGAAGATTTCGCGTCACGCGTGCCTGACTACGTGAATCGTCCAAGAGGCTCGCAGGCGGTGGACGGCGACCAGTTGATTGTCGACTTCACCTGCATGGTCGATGACGAGGTCCTTGACGAAGGTGCCGGGTCGAATGTTCCCTTGGTTCTTGGCCTGGATCAGTTTGTCCCTGGTTTCGAGACGCCGCTTTTCGGAGCGGTGGAGGGCGAAGCCAGGCGAGTCGAGGTCACCTTTCCTGGGGGCCATGCAAGCAAGAAGCTGGCAGGAAAGCTCGCCACGTTCCAGGTGACGGTCACGGCGGTGCAGGAGCCCAGGCCCGCACCGATCGACGACGAACTGGCCAAGAAATTCGGTGCGGAGGATCTCAAGGAACTCAAGGAAAGGGCAGAGGAGGCCATCAGGGGTGAGTGCGAGTCCGTTGCGCGATCGATCTTGAAGCGCACGCTCTTCGATGAACTTGACAAGGTCCTGGAGTTTGACCTGCCTCCATCGCTTGTCGAACGGGAAGCCGAGCAGATCGCGTATCAGCTCTGGCGCGATGAGCACCCGGAAGCCGAAGACTACGACGACGAGGAAATCAAGCCGGACGACGAGCACAACCGCTTGGCCGAGCGCCGCGTGCGTCTCGGACTTCTCTTGTCTGACCTTGGCGAGCGGTCAGATGTCACGGTCACGGATGCCGAGATGAACCAGGCCGTCATCAGCCAAGCAAGGACTCTTCCAGGGCGGGAGCGGGACTACTTTGATCTCGTGCAGAATTCGCCGGTCATGCGCAGCCAGATCCATGCTTCGATTTTCGAGGAAAAGCTTGTGGACCACATTCTTGACTTGGTCACGATCAAGGAAAGGAAGGTCTCCAAGGACGCGCTGCTCAAGGCGTTCGACGCACTGGACGACGAGTGAGGCAGCGGCCTTTGCCAGGTTCGCTGGCCGAGTCCGATGGCGACGGCAAAGGACGAAGAGCGTCATCGTCAAGCGAGCGGTGACCCGGCAAACAGTTCCAGCCTGATTCCCGCCGATTCAACACTTTCGCGCACGCGGGTTGCCAACGCGACAGCCTCGGCGCTGTCGCCGTGGACGCAGACCGTGTCGATGCGTGTCGGCAGCTTTTGACCATCGCCGGTGATGATCGCGCTCTCCCGGACCATTTCGGCTACGCGTCGCGCAGCCTCTTCGCTGTCGCTTATCATCGCGCCCGGCAAACGGCGATCGACAAGGGTGCCGTCGGGATTGTAGGCGCGGTCTGCAAAGATCTCGCCCGCCCAGTTGCAGCCGAGCTCGCGGCAAACGTCCTCCATCCGTGTCGCTGCCAGTCCGACGATGATGATGCCCGGCACCACATCGAGTGCCGCTTCGTAGCAGGCGCGGGCCATGTCTGCGTCGGCGCATGCCATGTTCGAGAGAGCCCCATGAAGCTTCATGTGCCGCACCTCACCGCCGGCGGCGTGCGCCATCGCCTGCGCGGCCCCGACCTGATAGCGGATCATGTTGGCCAGCGTGGCCAGCGGCACCTGCATTTGGCGCCGACCGAAGCCCTGGAGATCCGGAAAGCCGGGATGGGCACCGACACCCACGCCGTTTTCGACAGCCGTGCGCATCGTCGCGGCCATGGTGTCCGCATCGCCCGCATGGAATCCGCAAGCGATATTGGCGGAAGTCACGACTTGCAGGAGACTGGCGTCATCGCCCATTTCCCACGGGCCGAAGCCTTCTCCCATGTCCGAGTTCAGGTCAACACTGAGAACCATGGGGTCAGATGACATCCTGCGCGAGACGACCGCAAGACCCCGGACGGCAAATCTTGGTGCGAGGCCGAATTTTGCCGATCCGCCCTTCCCGTCGCGAAATCCCTGCCGTAGGAATGACGCCATCCGCAAGCGGCAGGATTGCGGATCCTTGCCTGGGTGCCATCGGGCGGTACAGGGCATCGTTGCGTTCTCGCCCGTTTAGCCAAGTGTCTTATGGACGCGCCCAGGCCAAGCACAATCAGGAGTCAGTACGCGCGCCTCTCCTCGAAGGCCCGCGATGCATTGCACGTCATAAGGCAAAACGGCCCTGGGCAGGTCCAGTTCTGGTTCATAGCGCTTCTGGTCGGAATTGCTGCCGGCGGCGGCGCCGTTCTGTTTCGCCTCGGCATCAACCTGCTGCAGACAACGCTCTATGGCATGGACGATCCAAGGCTCATGCATTCTTTCGCCGAGACCCTCCCGTGGTACATGATTGTCCTTATCCCCGTGTGTGGCGGATTGGTCGTCGGCATCATCCTGGATCGGTTCACTGCTGACGGCAGGGCCAAGTCCGTCGCGGAGGTGATCGAGGGCGCG
Organism: Boseongicola sp. SB0675_bin_26; assembly: GCA_009843725.1. Taxonomy (GTDB): domain Bacteria; phylum Pseudomonadota; class Alphaproteobacteria; order Rhodobacterales; family Rhodobacteraceae; genus JAJEFO01. The sequence continues at coordinate 292 of VYCX01000432.1, read as the reverse complement.
GCGCTCCACAATGGCCGGGTCGAGCCAAAGGAAGGCGTGGCTTCGGCGGCGGCTTCGTTGATCACGCTTGGGTCGGGGGGATCGTCCGGTCGAGAAGGTCCGGTCGTGCATCTGGCGGCGGTCTTGTCCTCATGGGTGCTGAACAGAATCAATGCCGATGGCATCACGGGTCGCGACCTCCTGGGCTGCGCAGTTGCCGCAGCCGTGTCGGCATCGTTCAACGCGCCCATCGCAGGGGCCCTGTTCGCGCTGGAAGTGGTCCTTCGGCACTTTGCCGTGCATGCCTTCGCAC
>VYCX01000492.1 GCA_009843725.1 Boseongicola sp. SB0675_bin_26 | reverse complement strand
CGCGCTCGGCGAAAGCGAAGAGGTTTGATACGAACTTAAGATTCAGGAGACTAGGTCGATATCTGCATCCCGCGCGGCTTCAAGGATCGTCGAATGGACGTAGTTCTTGTCCTTGTAAGGCCTCCAGATTTCCAGGCCAGGCGCTCCGGACATTCCGTGGCGCAGTGCCTGAACACGCTTGGACCCTATGTTGATCCAGTCGACATGGAAGAACCTGATTTCCGGGATAGGCCCGCCGTTCATCTTCTCGATGACCCTCGGCGCGTCGGGTCCCTGGATCTGGTAGCGGTAGTGTGCGCGCAAGACACGTTCTCCGTCAGGGCGGCTCGGGGAGCGAGGGTCGTACCGCAACCGCACGTTCCACTTCCCCCAGGCGGCGGCAAACATCAGCCAGTTTGAGGTCGGCGCGCGTCCCACTAGAATGAACTTGTCCTCGCGTTCGCGAAAGACGATGTGGTCGCCAATCACGTGGCCGCTTGGAGTGACGGGCACATAGTGCTTTGCCCGGTTGAGGCCGAAATTGTCAAAGCTGTTGATGCCATGGCGGGCGAGAAACTCTTCGGCCTGCGGACCTTCGACGATCACTTCGTCCATGTGATGCGACTGGTCGAACAGGACTGCCTTTTCGCGCCATGCGGCCTGTTCGATCCGCCAGTTCCGAAATTCCGGTGCGACGACCGGATAGACGTACATCCCGGCATTGCTGTTTCTTAGCATCTCAACCGGGTTGGCATGTTTCCTTATCTCATCGTTCTAGCTTGGCATTCATTCCTCCCTGTTTGATACCGCGTCCTCGATCACGACATGCACCCCATGTGCCATGGCCATCTTGTGGCAGCGAATGGACCCTTCGCCGTTAAATTGCCGCTCTCGCCATGCGTCGCGATGCGCATTCCCGAATGCCGCGTCGTCTCTTTCGGGTTCCCGCATTTATTTTTCGCCGTCGTCCATCCCGATCTTCACATCGAGCAGGACCTGACGCCTTTCGTCACGAATGACCTTGAGTGCGCGCTCCAGCGCCGCAGGCATGGCCTCAGCCCGTTCCACGGTCTCGGCATGGCAGCCGGCAGCGCCCGCGATGTCGCCATAGGCCGGATTCGGCATGAAGGGAACCATTGGCACGTGGTTCGCCCTGGCAGCTTCGCCATCGGGATAGATGTCCAGCGTCGATATGCGAACCGCGTCCCACGAGCCGTTGTTCAGGACCACCGTCAGCACCGGCAGGCGTTGGGCGGCCGCCACCTGATGACACGCGATCGGGTTCGCGAACATGTATGACCCGTCGCCGATCACGCAGACCGTCAGCTTGTCGCGGTTTCCCAGCTGATAGCCGAGCGCGGCCGGCAGACCCCAGCCGAGCCCTCCCGCCTGCGTGTTGCCAAACCACTGGTTCGGTCCGGTGACGTCATACAAGGGCCGCGGTCCGCCCCGCTCGGCGAAGACCGCCCCGTCGCCAAGGACATCGGAAATGCACCTGGCGATCCATGGCTTGTTGGCGAGCCTGCCGGATCCTTCTTCGATCTTCGACGTCATGCGGGCGCGGAACTCGGCATGGCGTGCCTCGATGCTCGCCTGCCGCGCCGGATTGGGCGTGCCGGGAAGTGCCGCCCGCAGCGCCTTGATCCCCTGGGCCGCGTTGCATTGGATGGCTTGCGTCGTCCTGTAGCCGCGAACGGGCATGCGGGCGAACAGGGGATCTGGGCCAAGATGGATCACTTCCGCGTCCGGGGCCGGGCTGGCCTTGGCTTCGATCCAGGCGACCGATGCATCGACCACCAGCACGACGTCAGCCTTCGGAAGATGCGTCGCGATATTGCCGCCTACTCCGTTTTTCCACCGTGTTGGCAATATGTTGCGGGTGACGAATACTTCGCTGACCGCAATCGAATTCTCTTCGGCCATCGCCATCAGCTCGGCACTGACTGTGCCTTCCACGTCGCCGCGCGAGCAGACGATGAGGGGGTTCTTGGCCGCTGCCAGCATGGCCGCTGCATCTGCAATGGCCCGCGGGTCGGGATGCGATGCGGTCGGCGCCACCTGGCTGGGTGCGCCCGGCATTTCGGTGTCCTCACAAAGCGGTTCGCGCGGGAGCGACATGTAGACTGCACCCTTGGGTTCCGTCATGGCCACCGAACAGCCTCGCGACACCAGGTCAGCTGCGTTTTCGGCATACCTTAGCTCATAGTCCCATTTCACGGCTTCTCGCACGATGCCTGTCTGGTCGAACATCTCCTGCCCGTACTGGATGGGTGTATGGCGACTGCCCATGCGGCTGCCCTCGGTCAACGGATTGCGGCCAGAGATCATGAAGATCGGCACGTCATCGGAGCGCGCGTTCAAGAGTCCCATCGCCGCGTTGGCGAGCCCCACGTTCACATGCACCGCGGCCGCTGCCATCTTCCCGGTCGCAAGAAAGTAGCCATGCGCCATCGTCACCACGACGTTCTCGTGCGCCGCGGCTATGGCTTCCGGCAAGCCAGCCCCGCCGGTCCTGGCATACGCTTCGATGATCGGCGCGAAGTCCGAGCCCGGATTGATGAATAGCGCATCCACCCCGTTCGATTTCAGTGAACGCAGAATGGCCTCTCCGGCCGACACCATCACGGTCATGCGGAATCCTCTTCAAAGATTCGGCTGGTCACGGTCTGCGGCAGCGATGAGAACTCAAGGCTGAGCCGCCCGCCTTGATCGCCGACGCCAGACGCCTTTGCGCCGGTGAGCGGGCTCAGCAGATCGCGGATTTGCCATGAGTTGATCCAGGCGTGACCGACGCGAATCCTCGGGGCGACCCGATGGGCGCGGCTAAGATTCTCGGTCCAGATGCAGGTGGCGAGGCCGTATTGGGTGTCATTGGCCAGGGCGACGGCTTCGTCTTCGTCGCTGAACGGTGCGACATGCAAGACCGGGCCGAAGGCCTCCTGCTTCACGAAGGGCGAGTCCTCGGGCGACCCAATTGCGACCGTCGGCTGGATGAAGGCCCCGTTGTCGCGTTCGTCTCCGAATGACGGAATTCCGCCGCCAGCAACGAACTCGCCACCATGTGCCGGCACGGCATCCAGCAGCGCCTTGACCTTGTCTCGATGCCCGTGGCTGATCAGCGGGCCGATGCTGAACCCGTTGTAGCCCCGATCGCCGATGATGATCCCGGAGGCGGTCTCCGCCATCATCTCCACGAATTCGTCGAAGCGCGAGCGGTGAACGTATGCGCGTTCGGTACAGAAGCAGATCTGGCCGCAATTGAAGAATGCCGACCTGGTCATGCCCTCGGCCACGGCATCCATGCGCGCGTCATCGAAGACAAGGGCTGCGTTCTTGCCGCCAAGCTCCAACGAGACTTCTCGCAAGCCGTCTGCCGCCGCCTTCATGATGGCCGAGCCCGTGCCGCTTTCGCCCGTGAACGTGATGGCGTCCACTTTCGGGTGCAATGCCAGGAACTCGCCCGTGGAACCGGCTCCGAATCCGTGCACAAGGCTGAACGCGCCATCCGGGACATCGGAGGCGGCTATCGCTTCTGCCAGGACCGTCGCGGAAGACGGGGTCTCCTCGGATGGCTTCAGGATGGCCGAGTTGCCCATTACCAATGCCGGCGCGACCTTCATGCATGCCATGAGAAGCGGCACGTTCCAAGGACAGATGCAGGCGATGACCCCCTTGGGGCGCCGCGTCGAATGCCACATGCCTTGGAAGCCCATCTCCCCAGAGAACTGCATGCTGCGGTTCTCCAACGATGCGGCGGCATCGGCATAAGCCCGAAACAGCCGTGCCGCGCGCGCACCGTCGAAGACCGAAGCCTGCCAGTAGCTGCGACCCGTGTCAGCGACCTCCGCTTCGACCAGGTCTTCGACACGCGCCTCCAGCCTGTCGGCAAGGTCATGGATCACCGCCAGCCGCTGTTTCATGGGAAGATCGCCCCAAATGGAGGCGTTGCTGCCGACGGAAACTTCGTGGCCCTGCTTGACCGCCTCATCGACCAAGGTTGCGCTCGCCTCGTGGACCGTCGCCACATGAGCGCCGTCGAACGGGCTGACCTTGTCAAAGGTCGTGCCAGAGCCGATCCATTGCCCTGCGACGTAATTCTTCAGTTCCTTGCTCATGCGATCCTCTTGGGCCACGGGCCATGCGCGATGGCGTCCAGCATGGCCTGGTTCAGGGTGATCATCATCTCGGCCCTGTCGCCTGCCGCCTGCGGGGCGTCCCAGAGGTTCCGAGTCTCGTCCGGATCGACGCGCAGGTCGTAGAGCTCTCCGTAATCGAGCCCCTTGTAGACCGTCATTCGATGCGAGTGCGTGACGAGGTTGCGCAGGTTTGGGCGTTTCTCGAAGCCCGGATAGACCTTGTTCTCCTCGTGCTCGATCAGGACGGCATCGCGGGCGGGGGCGCCTCCGTCGAGCTGATCCAGAAACGACCTGCCCTGCATCCCGTAGTATGGAAGCATCCCGCAGCGTTTGAGCAATGTGGGCCCAATGTCGATCGAGGCGGCCAGTCCGTCAACCACCTGTCCGCCCACCCTTTGCGGGTCGGCCCAGATGAACGGCACGCGATTGACCGAACGGTGCGAGAACGGGCCTTTCAGCAAGAGCGAGAACGCTCCCATGTAGTCGCCATGATCCGAGTTGAAGATCACGATCGTGTTCTCGGCAAGACCGGCAGCTTCAAGCGTTTCCAGGATGTCTCCCACCGCATCGTCGATCATGGTGACCATCCCAGCCGTAAGTGCCATGGCTTCCCTGAGTTGCCGCTCGGGCGCCATGAAAGCCTGCTGCAAGTTTGACGGAACTATGCCCTCGTCCATGAGCCGCTTCCATTCGCGCAGCTGCGGCGGCGGGTTCTTGTGCGCACAATAGGGCAGGTCGATCTCGAAGTCGTCCGGATCATACATGTCCCAGTACTTTCCTGGCGGAGTGAACGGGTGGTGCGGATCAGGAAACGAGACGAACGCGAAGAATGGATCTTCTGCTCCCACGCACGATTCCAGGAAGTCTTGTGCCTCATTGCGAATGTATGATGTCGGGTAAAGTTCCTCGGGTATTCGCGTGCGGAATGCCTGCGGATTCTTGTAGTCATGCGGCAACTGGTTCCTGCGGTCTCTGAGAAGGGCCCAATCATTGGTCTGGCGCCTCAGCCATTGCAGGTAGTGGCCTCCGCACTCGTCGCTGTGGTTGGTGACCATCCGGACATGGTCAAACCCGTAGTAGGGGACCGGCAACACGTGATACTCGGTCCCTTCGTATGTATCGGGCTGCTCGCTTTCGTACTGCAAGCCGTTTGGCTTGAGCGCATCAGGGACATCCGGATTGGCGACATGGCGCTCGTCTTCGCGCTCGATCGGCTTTTTCGTGAACGGCTGGAGATGGCTCTTTCCGATCGAGGCCGTCCGGTACCCTCCTGCCCGCAATACATCGACAAAGGTATTGGCTTCTGCCGGAAGGGGCAGTCCGTTGTGACGAAGGCCGTTCACCGACGGGTACCTGCCCGTGAAGATGGCGCCCCGGTTCGGCATGCAGACAGGCGACGTGACATAGAAGTTGGTGAACCGGGTGCCCCTTGCCGCGATGCCGTCGATGTTGGGCGTCTGCAACACGGGATGACCAGCATGACCGAGCCAGTCCGCCCGGTGCTGGTCTGTCATGAAGTAGAGAATGTTCGGCCGCTCGCTCATGCTGCGGCCGCCTTGCGGCTCAGGAGACCGTAGTGCAAGGCGATCAAGGCAAGGGATGCCAAGGCCGCAATGCCGCCGACTAACGCGGATGGGTGGATCAGCAAGAGCCCGGCCACCGCCCGCGCGATGATCTCCCAGACGGACATCTTGCCCCGGTCAAATCGCGACGCGGCGGACGCAAGCATGTAGATGAGCAGCGCCAGGCGGAGCAGGAGGAACAAGAACCCGCCAACTGCAAAGACGCCGCCGGCCTCGGCCACGATCAGCATCTGGGGGTTGAAGGCGAAGAAGAACGGGATCGCGAAGATGACGATGCCGATCCGGGTCGCCTGGACCGCCGTCCCGATGGCCCCGCCGCCCGAGATCGAGGCCGCGGCAAATGCGGCCATGGCGACAGGCGGCGTGATTGCCGAGGCAACACCGAAATAGAACACGAAGAAGTGCGCCGTAAGGTCGGTCAGCCCAAGGCTGGTGAGCGACGGTCCGAGTATGATGATGATCGTAAGGTAGGCTGGCAACGTGGGCATGCCCATGCCCAGAATGAGCGCCGCAACCGCGGCAAAGACCAGGGCAAGAAGCAGGTTCTGGCCGGCGTTGCTGCTGATCACCTTCGCAAATTCCAGAGGCAGTCCCGTGGCTCCGAGCACGGCAATGATGATGCTGACGGTGCCGATGGCCATGAGCAGTCGGCCAAAGGTCACGCCGCCCCTCGCAAAGCTCTCGGCAACCAGGATCGGCTTTCTGCGCATCTCGGGGTTCAGGAAACTCAGGACGAGAAGCACGCTCAGCGCGATCATCGCCGATCCAGCCGGCGAGAAGCCCAGAATGAGCGCTATGACAACGATTGAGATCGGCACGATGACCAGGATGAGGCTGATCCAGTCCTGAAGCGAGACTGGATCCATGTCGGACTCGGCCGTCGCCTCGACGCCGAGTGAGCGGGCTTCGAACACCACGGTCGTGAAGAGAGACGCGTAGTATGCAACTGCCGGCACAATCGCGGCGACAATGATGATGAGATAGTCGATCGCAATGAAATCTGCCATGACGAGGGCGGCAGCACCCATGATTGGCGGCATGATCTGGCCGCCCGTCGACGCCGTTGCCTCGACGCCACCGGCGAATGTCGGGCGAAAGCCGCGCCTCTTGATCATCGGGATCGTGATGACCCCCGTTCCGACCACGTTGGCCACTGCCGAACCTGACACCGTGCCAAAAAGCGACGACGCCATGATCGCCGCATGCGCGGGGCCACCGCGGAACCGCCGCATGGCGTGGAAGCTCAACTTGATCATCGAGGCACCGCCACCGGTCCCCTCAAGCACCGCGCCCATGATGATGAACGGAAAGACGGTATTTACCAGGATCGCCAGGATGTTACCCATGACCCCGTCACCCGTGTTGTACCAGAGCTCGGCCGGCGTGTCCTGGACAAAGTCCATGCCTGCATGACCAAGTATTCCAGGAAGGTGCTCGCCGAAGAAGAAATAGAGGAGAGCCAGGGTGCCAACGACTGCAAGCGGCAGTCCCCAGATCCGCCAGCAGAAGTACAGTATGATCACGCAACCGGTCACCGTCATCCAGGCGTGGAATTCCTCGAAAAAGAAGAGACCGACGTCCTCGATTCGCGAGACGGCGGCATTGAAGGACCAAAGCGCATAAAGGCCAACGCACGCCAGAATCGCGTTGAGCGCGGTCGTCAGAATTGCGCCCGGTCCGCCTGAAAACCGTGAAATTGCAAGAAAGGAAATGATGAATCCGCTGGCAAAGACAGTTGGATGAAGCTCAACCGCGGGAATGATGCCAATCGATGGCAATGGCCCCAGATCAGGCACGGCATTGAGGAACCCCAAGACCGCGAAGCAAAAGCCGATAGCCAGGAGGATGCGTTCCCTGAAAGGGCGCGCGGAAGCGTTCACCGAGGCCATGTCCTGACTCCAGGAGCTTGGGACGGACGAGACGAGTGAGGGCCGGGCGCTGGGCCCGGCCCGACGCGCGTGCCTTACAAGCCGCCGCGAAGGTTGTCCGGGATCGACACGCCCATTTCTTCATAGTAGCGAATCGCGCCTGGATGCAGGCGGGCACCAAGCGAGACAAAGGCGTTGTCCAGCGTCAACGGTGTCAAGCCCTGGTTGACCGAATGTGCGTCGTCGAGATTCTCGAACATCGCCTTGGTCAACTGGTAGGCTACGTCATCGCCCATGTCCTTGTGAACACTCAGGAACATCACGTAGGCCGTGGCAAGGAGGTCTTCGTCGTTGTTGACCTGGTTGGAATACGACCCTGCCGGGAGCGTGTCGGCAGCGTAGCCCGGGGTGCTCAGGTAGTCGTTCCAGGCATCGGTACCCAATACCTCCTCCGGAATGCCGAGGAGCCGGAACTTCTTGGCCGCGCCGTACTGGTCAACCGCCGCCGAACCCATGGTTCCCGTACGCATGAAGACATCGAACTTGCCGTCTTCGAATGCCTGGCTTGCCGCGGACCATGCGAGCTTGATCGCCTCATAGTCCTCATTGGCCTTGAAGCCGGTGATCGACTGAATCAGCTTGGTCGTCTGGGCCGATGCCGATCCCGCGGGCGGCCCAACGAACACGCGTTTGCCCTTGATGTCTTCCCAGCTTTCGATTCCGCTGTCTTCATAGGTCATGACGTGGATGTGCCCGCCAAGGAAGGAGAACAGGGACCGGATGTTCTCAGAGGCATCGATCGCTTCTTGCCCAAGATCCTTGTAAGGACCCTTGCCAACCCGCATGCGCGAGAATGCGCCCGCCGGCGTGCTGGCCAAATCGATTGCACCTGTCGCAACCTTCAGCGCGGACCGTGTAAGGGTCTGGTCAACGTTGACCCGGATTTCGTGGTCAGGCGCCGCGTATTTCGAGAGAAGTTGAGGAACGAGCGCACTCAGGCCCGCTGCCGACCCGCCTTCGGCCTTCAGGGTGTCGGCCTGTGCAGGTGTCAGCGATGCAGTCGCAAATGCGGCGGTAATTGCCGCCAAACGAAGCGTTTTCATGGAGTCCTCCCAGTTTTCTGCGTGCCCAGCTTGCAGAAGCGGGAGATAAAAATAAAATCAGAAAATCGAAGCCCGTTATAGGAATCTGCATACCCATGGATCCGCGTCTCCTGATCCAGCTTGCCGTCGCGATCGATCTTGGCTCTATCAACAGGGCCGCAAAGCGGCTCAATGTCACCCAGCCGACGCTCAGCCGCAGCATGAAGATCATCGAAGACCGTGTCGGGGCGCCCGTCCTGATCCGCGAAAGCCATGGCGTCATTGCAACGGACGTCGGTGAACGACTGGCAGAACGAGGTCGGGCGATACTGGCGGAAGCCGAAGCCGCAGATGACGCCCTTCGGCGATGGCGAGAGGGGATCACTTCTGAGCTGCGCCTTGGGGTTGGCCCCTTTCTAGCGGCGACGATCATCCCCGGACTTGTCGAGACGTCGCTCCGCGGCACATGGCCTTACGCACTTCTCGTCTTCAGCGCTTCAGCCGCCCCCCTGATCAGGCGGCTGATAGACAACCGGCTGGATGTCGTTCTCGCGCCGTCTCAGTTGCGGCTTCACGAGGGGAGCCTGACCCAGAAAGTGGTCTTCCCTGACAGGTTGATGATTGTCGCCGGTGCCCGATCGGAACTTGCTCGAAAGGGAGTGGCCGCAACAAAGGAACGACTCGAAAGGGCGCGATGGGTGATCGCCGGCGCGCGTGCCGGGATCCACGGAACGGAGTCCGAGATCTTCCGTTTCCTCGGGATTGAACCCAAGAGGCAGAACATTTCAGTTACGGGCGACCTAATGATCCCCCTGCACTTGCTGAAGACGACTGATGCCTTGGTCGCATTGCCTGAAAGGCTTATAGGACTGCTTGGCGATCTCGGCGGTGCGCGGATTGTCCAGTCGGACTTTCCCGAGATCCGTAGAGACATCGCGCTTTGGGTCCGCAAGCAGGAGCAGCATCGCATCGAGGTCCTGCATTTCACGGAGCGGCTTGAGGAACATCTGCAGAGTTTCGAGGGGTGATTGGCCCCCGTGCAGCGCTCTAGGTCGACGATGCCGCTTGCCCGGCCTCGCCGATTGCCCGCCCCCAGCGCTGAATTCAGCTCCGGGGCGGGTGTTCTCCCTCTATCGCATGGCTCGAGCGCGAATCCTCCCAAAGCAAGAGTGTTGCAGTTCGGGCAAGCAAGTCTCTGGGCACCTCTTCCACAATCTCGCGAGCTCTCGCCGCCAAGTCGCGCGCGCAGAAGGCCCTCAGTTCCTCCGCGCGAAACACCGGCGGGCAAAAGTCCGGCGTCCCGTGCAGATTGTTCCTTACGCGATGTCGAGGCGAGTTCGTTCCATCTGTGCCGAACTGCACAAGATCGTCCAGAACAGGCACGTAGCGACCCTGGACAGTATCCGGCAAATCCAGAAGGTCGCCCGTGAGCCACTCGTAAAGGAACCAGATGCGGCGTGCATAGCCGCCAGTCGGTTCGTCGCGATTCCATTCAGCGATCGGTTCAGGTCCGATCGCCGCAAACAGACGTTTCAGGACTGCGAGATCAAGCCCCTCCTAATTGAGGGCATGCTTGATATGGCCGCGCAAGGATGCGTGAGGATCGTGGCGCGGCGTCAGGATCTTCCATGTGCCGGTATCGATCACGCGATGCCGGGCACCGATGGCCACTAGCTTGATCGGGACCGGCACCTTCAGATCAAATGCATCGATCAAGGCACCGTAGCCAACCGGCTTGGCGGTCTTCGGCATTCGACGTTGGAGAAAGACGCTCACTGGCCCTGGGAACCGCTGCTCATCCGTTATGGTCTCGATTTTCGATTCCATTCCATGAATTTTGGTCAAATTTTCGATAAACCAATGAATAGTGATGCTAATTGCCGAATAAGGCTTATCC
>VYCX01000056.1:1768-10549 GCA_009843725.1 Boseongicola sp. SB0675_bin_26 | reverse complement strand
CTTCCAGGGTATTCCATTCCGGACCGCGCCTGGCCCGATGTTCGGCAATGCGATTCGTCATTTCCGAATCCTTGGCGCGGCAGGTGGCAATGTAGATCGCGGTGCCGTCGCGCGTGGCCCAGCCCTCGGCGAGCCGGCTCTTTCCCGAACGCGCGCCGCCGGTAATGAGTATCGACATTCCCATGGCGGCATGACATTGCAGAAATCCGTTGTGAAGAAAAGCGAGCGGACGGCGTGTTCTCCTCCACCGATCTGGTCCTGATTCGCCATGCCGAAGCCGACACCCAGGGACGCCTGTGCGGTCGTACGGATGTCGGGTTGGCGAATGCCGCAACCAATGCAATGGCGGGACTCGCTCGATTGCTGCCTTCGGTCGACGAGATCTGGAGCAGCCCGGCCTTGCGTTGCCGCCTGACCGCTTCGCAACTTTGGCCCAAGGCGCGCCTGCGAGAGGACGAGCGACTCAGGGAGCAGGACTTCGGTGCCTGGGACGGAAAGGCTCATGAGGACATTCCGGATCTGGGAGACCTGCCGCGCGCGGAAATCGTCAGCCTGCGGCCGGAAGGTGGCGAGAGCTTCGGCGACCTCTGCGATCGCGCCGGCCCCGCCCTGCGGACCTTGGCCGAGATGACCGAGGCCAGCCCGATTGTCGCGATAACGCATGCAGGCGTCGTGCGCGTCGCGCTGTCCATGGTCCTGAACGAGGCGGCAGCCGGGCTTGCCTTTGAAATCCATCCGCTCTCGATTACGCGGTTCCGTTGTGCGCGGGGCGTGCCGCTGTCGGTGGCAGAGGTGAACTGGAGGCCCGCGTGAGACCTGTGCATCGCGTCACGGGGCATTTCGGAGAGTGGTTGCAAGGCCGGCTCGGATCGGAAGGCCCGGTCGTGCTCGTGACGCTGCCATGCGAGACGCTCGGCGCCAGCATTTCCCTGGCACAGGCCAACGGGAGACGTTCGGACCTTCTTTCGCCGCTGTCTCCGTCCGTGGTTGGCGCGTTCCTGCAGGCTTTGGATGTCGAGCCTCCAAGGGCGGACATTGAAGTGATCGCGGACGCGAGGCCGGGCGCCGGAGCCGGAATGTCGACGGCCATGCTTCTGGCGCTTGCCAGGGCGATGGGCATTGGCGCTTCACCGGAGGCACTGGCGAAAGCGTGTCTTGAGGCCGAGGGTGCCGTCGACCCGCTGATGATGGACAGGCCGGAAACGCTTCTCTGGGCATCGAGGGAAGCGCGGGCGGTGCGTTCGATGCCGCAGCCGCCTGCGTTTTCGGTGCTTGGCGGGTTTCTTGGGCCGCCGATTCAGACGGTGCCGGACGACTCGCGGTTTGCCGACGTTTCGGACCTTGTCCCGAACTGGATGGCAGCTGCCGAGGCAGGAGACAGGGCTGAGCTTGCCCGCATCGCCACTGTTTCCGCCGAGCGCACAACGGCCTTGAGAGGCCCGGCGGATGACTGCACGGCGACCTTGGCGCAGGATCTGGATGCGCTCGGATGGTGCCGGGCGCATACAGGGTCCGCCAGGGGTCTCCTGTTCGAGCTTGGCCGCGTACCTGCGGGAGCGGAAGATCGATTGCGCGCCGAGGGCTACGCCGAAGTGCTGCGTTTTGCCACGAAAGGCGCCGAATGAGCGCGATCGCAATGCTCATCGCGCTTGCGCTGGACGTGGCGATCGGTTGGCCGGACTGGCTCTATCGCCGGATCGGGCACCCGGCAGGATGGATCGGACGGATGATTTCCGAGGCGGATCTCCGTTTCAACCGGAGCGAATCGCCGGACGCCGTCCGCAAGCGGAACGGCGTCGCGGTGGCGCTTGCCGTGATTGCAGCCACGGGCGGCTTGGCATGGTGCGTCACGATGGTGCTGCCGGAAGGGGTGCTCGGCGTGGCGATTGCTGGCGTACTTGCCTGGCCGCTCTTGGCCGCACGATCACTTGACGAGCATGTTCGGGCGGTTGCGGAACCGCTTGCAGAAGGCGATGTTCCTGGTGCGCGGGAGGCGGTCTCGAAGATTGTCGGCCGGGACCCGGCGATGCTGGATTCGCCCGCCATGGCAAGGGCGTCACTGGAAAGTCTTGCAGAGAACGCCTCCGATGGTGTCGTGGCTCCCCTGTTTTGGGGAACCCTCTTCGGATTGCCTGGAATCGCGGCCTACAAGGCGGTCAACACGCTCGATTCGATGATCGGATACCGAACTGTCCGGCACGAGGCATTCGGCTGGGCTTCCGCACGGATCGACGACTTGGCCAACATCGTTCCGGCGCGGTTGACCGCGGTTCTGCTAGCCTGTGCGTCCGGTGCGCCGCGTCGGGTTTTCCGGATCGTGTTTCGGGATGCCCGCCAACACCGCTCGCCCAACGCAGGATGGCCCGAAGCCGCCATGGCCGGCGCGCTTTGCGTGAAGCTGTCCGGGCCGCGAATCTATGCAGATAAAGCAGGCTTGAGCGGAGATTCCTTCCTTAACCCGGATGGCAGCGAACCGGGCCCAGAGGACATCGAGGCCGGCATTCGTGTCTATCGCAAGTCAATGTTGCTGGCGGCCGTGCTTTTGGTCCTGCCGGCGGTGCTGTAGAGGCCGTCCATGCGCGATCACGGGGGCAATCTCGACACGGCCATGGCCAGGTGGGGCGGCGGGCCCGGGGAATGGATCGACCTCTCGACCGGCATCAATTCGAGCCCCTATCCGTTGCCCGAGTTCGATGATCGTGCCTGGACCGACCTGCCGATGCGCTCCGACACGGCATTGCTGCGTGAAACGGCCTGCATGGCCTATGGCTGCGTGGCAGGGGTGCTGCCCGTCGCCGGGGCACAGGCCGCAATCCAGATGATTCCCGTGTCCTGCAAGCCAGGATTGGTCCGGGTGCTCGGCCCGACCTACAATGAGCATGCAGCGAGCTTCGCGCGGAGCGGATGGACGGTCGAAACCGTTGAGCGTCCGACCGCACTCACGGGAGCGGACGCTGCCGTCGTGGTCAATCCGAACAATCCGGATGGGCGAATCCTGGCACCAGATCAGTTGCGGGCAATTGCTGCGCAGGTCGGGCTTCTCGTCGTGGACGAGAGCTTCGCTGATGCGCGCCCGGACATCTCCCTGGCACGGGAGATTCCGGACAACACGCTCGTGTTGCGGTCTTTCGGCAAGTTCTACGGGCTCGCCGGACTGCGCCTGGGATTTGTTCTCGGCAGTGCGGCCCGTCTGGCGGCCCTGGCCGAACTGGCAGGCCCTTGGCCGGTTTCGGGAATCGCGATTCGTGTCGGGCAGGCGGCGCTTGCGGATGGCGCATGGCGCAAGGCGACGGCAGCAAGGCTTGCAAGGGATGCGGGACGACTTGACGACCTTGCCAAGACGGGAGGTTGGGAGGTCGTCGGTGGCACCGAGCTGTTCCGGCTGTACCGGGTGCCTGATGCCGGGGACGCGCAGTTGCAACTCGCGTCGGAGCGGGTCTGGAGCAGGACATTCCCCTACTCGAAAGACTGGTTGCGCTTGGGAGTTCCCGGCCCGAATCACTGGCCGCGCGTAGAAACGGCGCTCCTGTGAAGACTCTTGCCGAACTGCACGTTGGAAGCGCCTGTCGGTTGGCTGCAGGAAGGCCGTTCTGGTCGAGATGCGCTCCCGCGTGCCGAGCGACTCCGTAGAGCGTGGCATCCGCCCTTTCAACCTTTGCGCAGCCAATGGCGGATGCTGTCGCGCAGGCCGTGGGAAAGTCCGTTCGAGGACAAGTCTGGCAGCAACCGTATCTGCTCAACAAGGCAGGTTGAAGTTCACGTCCATGCCAGTCATCTCTCGCGCCCAATGCCAACACGATTTCCGATGACGTGCGCAAATGCAGATCGAACAATTCGAAGAGGCCGGATGTATCGACCCCTGGAAGATCGCTGCCGTGCTTCGCACCTCGGCTGACGAGATCGCCATGACGGCTGGTCTCGGCCGGGCCGCGCCCCAGCGCCGTGAACTGATTCAGCCTGTCAGGGCACAGCGTCGTTTGCGAGAGTTGATTGAGGTGCTCGACAAGGTGGAGCCACGCTTTGGCTCGGAACTCATGGCCTGTTCCTGGTTTCGATCACAGCCCTTGTCGGGCTTCGACGGGCGATCCGCGATGCAGCTTGCGCGCGCGGGCAGGTCGCAGCAGGTGCAGGCATACGTTGAAGCGGTGGATGCGGGCGTCTGCGTGTGAAGCCACTCGCTGCGGTGCGCTATCTGGCGAGCGCGAGCAGCCCGTTCAGATCGAGATGCGCTTCCATGTGCTGGGCCAGTTCGTCGAGCGTGCCGTCCACCGTGGCCGCATAGGAAAGGCCGGATGACTCCTGCCCGAGACTCCCCAGAAAGGCGGCGCGGAATCCGTCGTCGCGAAACATGCCGTGAAAGTAGCTTCCCGAGACTTTCCCGTCCGGGCTGGTGGCACCGTCCGGGCCGCTTGCCGTGACGGCGAACGGGCGGGCGGTGTCGGGGCCGACGGTGCGGCCCTTGTGGATTTCATATCCCTGAAAAGGCGCGTTCGTCGCTACATGCCGCGCGGACGTTTCGGCAAGGCGCTTTTGTGCTGTCATTTCGGTTTCGACATCCAGCAGCCCGAGACCTTGGGCTGAGCCTTGCGCGCCCTCGATCCCGTCTGGGTCGTTGATGGTCCGGCCCAGCATCTGGTAGCCGCCGCAGATCCCTAGGATCTGGCCTTCTCGCCGTGCATGCGCCTGGAGATCGATGTCCCAGCCCTGTTCCCTCAGGAACGCGAGGTCGCCGCGCGTTGACTTGCTTCCAGGCAGGATCACGAGATCGGCGTCGCCGGGGATGGCCTGGCCCGCACCGAGCATTGTGAGCCGTACCGATGCCTCCTGCGCAAGCGGGTCCAGGTCGTCGAAATTCGCGATTCGGTCAAATCGCAGGCAGACGACGTGGAATTCGCCTGCTTCGGCGTCACTGATGTCGAGCGCATCCTCGGCGGGCAGTTTCCAGGCGTTCTGGAACCAGGGCAGGATGCCGAAGCCTGTCCAGCCGGTCTGGTCTGCGGCAATCCTGTAGCCTTCCGTGAACAGGGCCGGATCGCCCCGGAACTTGTTGATCAGGAAGCCCTTGACTCGCTTTGCGTCATCGGGATCAAGGATGGCTCGTGTGCCAACAAGCTGAGCGATCACCCCGCCACGGTCGATGTCGCCGACGAGAACGACCGGAACATCAGCTGATTGCGCGAACCCCATGTTGGCAATGTCCCCCTCGCGCAGGTTCACCTCTGCTGGAGATCCTGCTCCCTCGACCAGGACAAGATCATGCGCCGAGCGGAGCCTCTGGTAGCTTTCGAGAACGGGGATCAGAAGATCCGCCTTCAGCTTTCCGTATTCCCGTGCCTTGACGGTCGCATGCCGCCTGCCCTGGACGACTACCTGGGTGCCGGTTTCGGATTCCGGCTTCAGCAGGACGGGATTCATGTCGGTGTGAGGCTGCAGACCGGCCGCGAGGGCTTGAAGTGCCTGGGCACGGCCGATCTCGCCGGCGTCAGAGGTGACGGCGGCATTGTTCGACATGTTCTGC
Organism: Boseongicola sp. SB0675_bin_26; assembly: GCA_009843725.1. Classification (GTDB taxonomy): domain Bacteria; phylum Pseudomonadota; class Alphaproteobacteria; order Rhodobacterales; family Rhodobacteraceae; genus JAJEFO01. The sequence goes on along the minus strand of VYCX01000056.1, from coordinate 5,031 downwards.
GGCTTGAAGGGGGCGACGGAGATGCCCCGGTTCCGGGCGGCGCGTGCGAGGCCTGCGACGAGGATGGACTTGCCGACATTGGAGCCGGTGCCCTGCAGCATGAGAGCCGCGGTCATGTTCCGGCCGTCCGGCATGACGGTTTGCCGTGCATGGCTGCCGTCACGACCCGGCGCGGTGATCCGGGACGTGGTGCGCGAGCTGGTGTCGCGCTCGATCGCTGCGCCGTACAATGCCGCAAGGTTAGAACTCGATGCCCTTCTGGGCCTTGATGCCGTTCCGGAAGGGGTGCTTGACGAGCTCCATGCTGGTCACGAGATCGGCGCATTCGACGAGCTTGTCATGGGCGTTGCGGCCGGTCAGCACGACGTGAGTCATCTCCGGCTTCCCGGTGAGGAGGAATTCAACGACCTCGTCGATGTCGAGATACTCGTAACGGAGCGCGATGTTGATTTCGTCCAGGAGCACGAAGCGGACTTCAGGGTCGCGAATCAGGGCCTTGGCCCTTGTCCAGCCCGCCTGCGCCGCGGCGATGTCGCGTTCGCGATCCTGGGTTTCCCATGTGAAGCCCTCTCCGCTGGTCACCCAGGTTACCTTGTCGGCAAAGTGGTCGGTGAAAAAGTCGCGTTCTCCCGTGCCCCAGGCACCCTTGATGAACTGGACCACGGCAGCAGGCATGCCGTGAGCAATGCAGCGGACGAGCATGCCAAACCCGGAGGACGACTTGCCCTTGCCCGGCCCTGTATGGACGATGACCAGGCCCCTTTCCCCGGTCTTTGTCTCCATCATCCGGTCGCGCGCCGCCTTGATCTTCTTCATCTTGTCACGATGACGGGCTGCCTTGTCACTCATGGACGTCCTCCTCCCAGCTTTCCTGTCTCATTGCCAGACCATTGGACCGGATTTCCCCTGTTGGACAGGTTTTTTGCAGGGGCAGGTCTTCGACCGGCGCAATCCAAGATTCATGGGAAGGTAGGTACACTACCTGTAGTGGATGTCGAAGGTCGCATTGGTAGGAATTCCAGGTTGCCTAAGGCGTAATTCGCAGGAGAGCTTGAATCAGAATACCATATATTGAAGTTGCCCTGCACCGTTCGCAGCGCTTTGCACAGCATGTGGTGCATTAATATGGAATTTAGGTCAGGCTCTGAGAGAATCACCAAGGACTTGCGTGGAAAGTTGTCCACAAGCCGTAGGACGTGGCATTCCGTGGAAGACTCCGTGATTGCAGGGCGCTTTCCCACTGGACGATCATGGACACCGAGATGACTCGCAGCGTTGCGCGGTCTGGTAATCCGCAAGTTGTTGCATTGCTGACCAAGCCGGAACAGGTCGTCGGACGCTGACGCCGTGCCTTGCCTCGGAAATTCGCAAAGACAACCATAAGGTCCAGACAGAGCCAGGACGTTGCATCGGGCACAGACGGGCCGCTTCCGCTTCCATGTCCTTCTCTGAACTGGGGGCCGTGTTCGTTCCTTCATGCCCGTCTGCCGCGCTTGCATCCTCAAGCAAGGCAGCCAGTTCCTCGTCGAAACGGAACGAAACCGTCTTTCCAGGCAAGTCGACGACCTCCTGTCGAGACTATAGGCCGCTTGGCCGCCTGGGACCAGACCGCTGCGAACCGGTTGCAGGGCCAGAAGGCGGTCCAGGAGCGGGGAACAAAGTTGATGACGTCACGATGCAATGGCATCGCGTTCGGGTGGAGACCGCCCCCTAGGCCCGTTGGACAGGCGGGCTTCATGAACCGGCGTCTTGCGCGGCGCAAAAGGCCAAATTTTGATCGACACAATTACTTAACTCGTGCACGGAAAAAGGCCCCAGGAAGTGACCTGAACGGAGTTGCTGCGATGGCAAGCGCCGCAGGTCAGGAAATCGAGGCCTCGTAAATTGACGTGATCGTCTTTGCCAATGCGGCGTTGAATTCGTCGTCTGACTGGGAATCGGACAGGCCTTCGGTCAAGGCGCGGCTGAAGCTCGCGATCATTCCGGCATTTTCCGCAAGGCGTCGGTTGGCCTCCCCCCTGGAATAGCCGCCCGAAAGCGCGACCACGCGCATGCAGTTCGGGTGGGCAATGCAGGGCGTGTAGAAGTCGTTCTCGCTGGGCAGCGACAGCTTCAGCATGACCTCCTGGTCGAGCGCATCAAGACCCTTCATGATCTCGTCGCGCAGGATTCCCTCGGCGGCGGCCTTGTCCTTGATCGTGATGGTCACTTCCGGCTCGATGATCGGGACCAGCCCGTGGCCGAGAATCCGGCGACCGACCTCGAACTGCTGCGCTGCAATGGCCGCGATCCCGTCGGGATTTGCCGCATTTATCACGGAGCGCATTTTCGTGCCGAAGATGCCCTTTGCTCCGGCACGCGAGAGAAGGCCGTTCAGGTCGCCCATGTCCTTCATGAGTTGTACGCCATCAACCTCGTTCTCAAGCCCTTGGTCGCACTTGAGAAAGGGCACCACGCGCTTCGTTTCCCAGAGGTAGGTGGCCGTGGGGGTGCCGTCAAAGTCCCGGTCCATTGTCTGCTCGAACAGGATGGCGCCGATGACCTTGTCGCCCGAGAATGCCGGGGCGCGCACGATGCGCGACCGCATCTCGTGGATCAGGTCGAACATCTCGCCTTCGGAACCGTATCGGTCAGCCGCTATCCCGTAGAGCTGAAGCGCCTTGGGTGTCGACCCGCCGGACTGGTCAAGCGCGGCAACAAAGCCCTTGCCGGTCCGCATCTGCTCGGACTGTGTCACTTCAGGCATCGGATCCCCCGTTCTAATGGCATTGCGCCCCTCTTAGGGCCGTCTTCCGGCGAGTCAATGGCGTGCAAGCGATCCGCTTCAACCTTGCTCGAGGGCGGCCACGCCCGGCAGCGTCTTGCCTTCCATCCATTCGAGGAACGCGCCGCCTGCTGTCGAGACGTAGGAAAAGTCGCCCATGACCCCGGCCTTGTTCAATGCCGCCACGGTGTCGCCGCCACCAGCCACCGAACTCAGCCTGCCTGATCGTGTCAAATCGGCGACCTTGCGGGCGGCGGCGACCGTGGCCGTTCCAAACGGGTCAGTCTCAAAGGCGCCAAGCGGGCCGTTCCAGATGACGGTCCTTGCAGATGCGATTGCATCGATGATCTGCGCAACGGTTCGAGGTCCCACGTCAAGGATCATGAATTCGGGCGGACAGGAGTCTGCAGCGACGGTGACCGCCTCGACACCGGCCGCAAGCTCCGTTGCACAGACGACATCCGTCGGCAGGACGAACTCGCAGGCGACCGCCTCGGCC
>VYCX01000056.1:0-1758 GCA_009843725.1 Boseongicola sp. SB0675_bin_26 | reverse complement strand
ACGGGCGGTGCCGGCCATCTCGCGCTCCGCCAGCGACCTGCCGACATCGATGCCCTGTGCCACCAGAAAAGTGTCGGCCATGCCGCCCCCGATCACGATCGTGTTCACCTTGCGGACGAGGTTCTCGAGCAATTCGAGCTTCGTCGAGACCTTCGCGCCCCCAACGACGGCAACGAGCGGCCGGCCCGGGCCGGTCAGTGTGGATTCCAGCGCCTTGAGCTCCGCTTCCATCAAGCGTCCGGCGGCGGATGGCAGGAGCCGAGCCAGGCCCTCCGTCGAGGCGTGGGCCCTGTGGGCGGCCGAGAACGCGTCGTTGACGAAGACGTCGCCAAGCTCGGCAAGCGCGGCCGCGAACTGCGGGTCGTTGGCTTCCTCTCCCGCGTGAAACCGGGTGTTCTCCAGCATGAGAACCTCGCCGCTGCCCAGTCGTGCGACTGCGGATTCCGCGAGACCGGCAACGCAGTCTTCCGCGAATGTCACCGGCAAGCCAAGCACCCGTGCAACGCAATCCCGAATCTGGCCGAGAGACATTTCGGGCACGCGCTGGCCCTTTGGCCGGGCAAAGTGGGCCAGAAGGACGGGCCTGCCGCCCATGGCGAGAATGTCGTGCACCGTCGGAGCGATGCGTTCGACCCGGGTCGCATCGGTCACCGATCCGTTCTCGACGGGAACGTTCAAGTCCACGCGAGTCAGAACGACCTTGCCGGCAAGGTCCATGTCGTCCAGCGTCTTCCAAGACATGCCGTGTCTCCGGAATGCATTTTGCCACCCTGAGTAACTGCGCGTTTGCCGACGTCAACCGGACCCGCTGTCGCAATCGAGAATTCCCAGTCGCAGTGCAATCGGGTTTGCAACGGTCCACCCACGCTTTTGCAAGCCAGCGCAAGTGCCTGTCGAAAGGCAGCAACCAGAAGCGGGAACCAGACAGGAGAGCCAAGGACACCGGACAGGTTCTCCCGGCGGAGTGGAAGGCCACAAGACACGTCACGCCGCCCGGTGCGGGCTCAACGCAATGCCGATGATCACGATCTCCCCCGTGCCTAGAGACGGCCGGACCTGGCCTTTGCGTTCCCGCCCGCTTCATTGATCGTGCATTTCACCGAGTCCGGCAAATCGGCCTTCAACGACAAATGGGCTCCTGAATCGCTCAAGCTGCGTCGCAAAACGAAAAGACTTGTCGGATTCCGTTCGGCTACGGGCGAGTTCAAGCGCATCCACGGGAACTGTTTGCGATGTCCGACCGGTCAAGGGAAATCAGCATCTCCTGCGCGATCCTCGCGTCCGTTGCCTTCTCGCTCAACGACGCCTCGGTAAAGTGGCTTAGCGGTGACTATCCATTGCATCAGTTGATCCTGATGCGGTCGGTTGTTGCGCTGTTGCTCACGCTTTCGATCGTGGTGCCGCTGGAAGGAGGCTGGTCAAGGCTTCGGACGCGGCGGCCCGTGATGCACGTTCTCCGGGGGTGTTGCGTCGTGCTGGCCAACCTTGCCTTTTTCAGTGGAATCGCGGTCATCCCGTTGGCCGAGGCAACGGCCGTGTTCTTCGTGGCGCCTCTCCTTGTCACCGGATTTTCGGCACTGTTTCTGAAAGAGCGGGTCGGCCTCAGGCGCTGGTCGGCGCTGGCGGTCGGATTCATCGGGGTTCTGGTGATCGTGCAGCCCGGTGCCGTGGAGTTCCGCTGGGCCATGCTGCTGCCGATTTTGGCTGCAGTTGGCTATGCCACGTTGCACACGATGACCCGAAACATGGGCCTGACGG
>VYCX01000260.1:6899-10553 GCA_009843725.1 Boseongicola sp. SB0675_bin_26 | reverse complement strand
GCGTCCTCGGTCGAATCCGCGTCCGTCTTGCCGTGCTTCAGGGTCCCGAACAGGCTGAAGCCGCCGAAGATGGTCTGAAACCACATGTCGAAGCCGCCGAGGGCAAGGCCGCCGAGCGGCCCGTACCTGGCGTTCAGCGGCGCCACGTTGCGCACTTTCTTCAAGTCCTCGCCAACGGGCCCTGCGCGCAGTTCAGCGTCGTAAGAGTCCAGCACGTCGCCGCTGCGGCCTGCCGTGATGGCGGCATGCGCGGCCTCGGCGGCGGCGATGCCGGACAGCATGGCATTGTGATTGCCCTTTATGCGGGGCAGGTTCACCAGCCCGCTGGAGCAGCCCAGAAGGGCGCCGCCCGGAAAGGCCGATTGCGGGATTGACTGAAAGCCCCCCTTTGTCACGGCGCGAGCGCCATATGCGACGCGCTTCCCGCCCTTGAGCACCTTTGCGATTTCGGGGTGGTGCTTGAAACGCTGGAACTCCATGTAGGGGTACAGGTGGGGGTTCCGGTAGTTCAGGTCGACGATGTAGCCGATGTAAACCTGGCTGTTGTCGAGGTGGTACATGAAGGATCCGCCCGACTGCCGGAATCCCAGCGGCCAGCCGAGCGTGTGCAGCACAAGGCCCTCGTCATGCGATTCCGGGGACACCTCCCAGATTTCCTTCATGCCGATCCCGAACTTGGGCACGTCCGAGTCGGCGTCGAGCGCGTATCTTGCGATCACTTGCTTGGAGAGCGACCCGCGAACGCCTTCCGACAGAAAGACGTACTTGCCGTGCAGTTCCATGCCGGGCTCATGGTTTTCGGACGGCGTGCCGTCGGGACTCCTTCCGAACTCGCCCGCCACCACGCCCTTGACCTCGCCGCCATCGCCGATCACCAGCTCGGAGCACGCCATGCCGGGAAAGATTTCGACCCCCAGGGCCTCGGCCTCGCCGGCCATCCAGCGGCACACGTTCCCCATCGACACGATGTAGTTGCCATGGTTGCTCATCAGCGGCGGCATCATGAAATTGGGCACCCGGATCTTTCCGGCCTCGCCGAGCAGCCAGAACCTGTCCCTTCTCACTTCGACGCTGATCGGAGCGCCCTTTTCCTTCCAGTCTGGAATCAGCCGGGTCAGTCCGCTCGGATCCAGGACGGCGCCCGAAAGAATGTGGGCGCCGACCTCGGACCCCTTTTCCAGGACGACGACATCCAGGCTTGCATCCAGCTGCTTGAGCCGAATTGCTGCAGACAGGCCGGCCGGGCCAGCACCCACGATCACGACGTCGTATTGCATGCTTTCGCGTTCGATCACGGACATGGCTCCTCTTTCCGGGTTTGGTGTGGCCATGCCTATTGGTCACTCGCCCCTTGGTCAATCGGGTGCCCTGAATCAACCCGCAAGAGGACATCCGCTCGACCCGGGGCCACCGGTTTGCTAGAACGGGTTGGCGAAACAAGCTAACGTGGGCGCCATGGACAAGATACCGCTGACCCGCGCGGGACACGTCGCGCTGAGCGACGAACTGAAGCGGCTGAAGAGCATCGAACGCCCGAAAGCCATCCGCGCGATCGCCGAAGCGCGCGAGCACGGCGACCTGAGCGAAAACGCGGAATACCATGCAGCCCGCGAGCGGCAGAGCTTCATCGAGGGCAGGGTGAAGGAACTTGAAGCGGTCTTGTCGCTGGCGGACGTGATCGATCCGGCCTCGCTCTCGGGCTCGGTGAAGTTCGGGGCGACCGTAATGCTGTTCGACGAGGCCACGGAGGAGGAAAGATCCTACCAGATCGTCGGCGAGCCGGAGGCCGATGTCGAAGGCGGCCGCCTCAATCTCAGATCGCCGCTTGCACGCGCCCTCATTGGCAAGGACGAGGGCGACAGCGTCGAAGTGAACACGCCGGGCGGCAAGAAGAGCTACGAAATCCTCAAGATCGAATTCGTCTGAGCCAATGCCCGACTCGCCAATTCAGTCCGCGAACTTCCCTGAAAGCCATTCGGGCATCTCGCCTGAACCCTGGCTCGGGATTGAGAACATGATCGCGATCCTGGCCACTGTCCTCTGGGCCGTGCTGTGTGCGGTTCTGCTCTGGTCCGCGGGATCCCTGGCAAGCGTCCTTCAGGTTCCGCTCCTCCATGTCGTTGTTGCCGTGGTGGCAGGGCTGCCGGCAGCAATGATCTGGATCGTCGCGTTCACAATGAGGAACGCGCGCGTCTCGCGCGGGCAGAGCGAGCGGCTCATTCATGCCGTGAGATCCATGCGCGAGGCCCAGGCCAGCCAGGCCAGGAGAGAGGAGCCGGCGGATCCCGGCATCCAGCGAAAGATCGGCGAGCTCGCCGACGGCCAGGAGCGTCTCGAGGCAACCCTGACGTGGATCCTCGATGCGGAGGGCATGACGAAATCGGAAGCGGGAAAGCCCACGATTTTCCGGCGGCAGGAGCCGGAGCATGCGATGCTCGAGCAGGAAGAGGGCGAGCCACTGACTGTCGCGGAGTTCATTCAGGCCATGAATTTTCCTGACACCGCCGAGGACATGAAGGGGATGGCCGCTTACAGGCGGGGCCTAAGGGACCAGACAATTGGCGGCTTGATCCGCGCGAGCGAAGACATCCTGACGCTGTTCAGCCGTGACGCGTTGTACATGGATGACCTGACCGCGGGACGCACACGGCCGGAGACGTGGCGGAAATACGCCAAGGGCGGGCGCGGAAACGAGATAGCCGAACTTGGCGGGGATCTTGACCGCGAGTGCCTGGAGCTTGTTGACGAGCGAATGAAACAGGATTCCATCTTTCGTGACGCCGCGGAGCACTTTCTGCGCAACTTCGACAAGACGTTTTCCGAGATGTGCGACCATCTTTCCGACAAGGAGATTGCTGCGCTGGCGGACACGAGAACGGCGCGCGCGTTCAGGCTTCTGGGCAAGATAGAGGGCCTCTTCGACTAGGCCGACAGCGCAGGCTGTCGCATTTGCGTCAACCGTGCTCCTTGAGCAGTCTCTGCTTCCGGCGGTTCCAGTCGCGTTTGGCCTCGGTTTCGCGCTTGTCGTGCTGCTTCCTGCCCCGGCCCAGGCCGAGCTTGATCTTCGCGATGCCCTTGTGATTGAAGTACATGACCAAGGGAACGAGGGTCATGCCCTTGCGCTGGGTCGCGTTCCAGAGATTGGACAGTTCCTTTCTTGAAACCAGGAGCTTTCGCCTGCGGCGGTCCTCATGGCCAAACATGGCCTGCTCGTACGGCGCGATGTACGAGTTGACCAGCCAGAGCTCCCCGTTCTCGACCGCAGCGTAGCTTTCGGCGATGTTCGACTGTCCGGTCCGAAGCGACTTGACCTCGGATCCCATGAGCATGATGCCGCATTCGATGTCGCTCTCGATCGCATAGTCACGGCGCGCGCGGCGGTTCTCCGCGATCACCTTGTAGTTCGGGTTTTCCGTTGGCTTTGCCATGGCCGGACCGGCATAGTGGGTCCGGTCTGCCCTGTCCAGAAACCGCGTCAGGCGTCCCAGGCCACAGGGACGGAAACAGGCCCTCGGAAAGCCCAGCCGAACAATTCGACGTTTCCCGCGAGCCTGAGTCCTGGCAGCGAGTCGAAGAGCATCGGCAAGGCCACTTCCGAAATCAGGCAGCGGGATGCGGCCGCACCCGCGCAGAAATGCGGACCGGCGCCAAAGG
>VYCX01000260.1:0-6889 GCA_009843725.1 Boseongicola sp. SB0675_bin_26 | reverse complement strand
GGGGATGGCCGCGGACGTGTCGCGCATGACGTCAAAGGCGTCGACCCGATCGAAATGCGCTTCATCCCGGCCGGCGGAAGAGAACATCAGGAACGCCCGCGTCTCCGGCTCGAGCACGACGCCGTTGATCTCGTCACGCTGCGCAACCCGCCGGGGCGACATGCCGATCGGGCTGTGAAGACGCGCGTATTCGGAGAAGGCCATCTGCCAGGTCGCGGCGCCGCGCCGGACGAGTTCCAGCTGGTCCGGGTGGTCAAGAAGTGCCCAGGCGGTTCCTGCAATCGCGTCTCTCGGTTCGTTCTGGCCTCCCGAAATCACCAGCTTCACGTTCGCCCGGACGCTTTCCATCGGCAGCCCCGCCCCGAGCTGAACCGCAAGCGCCGACATTTCGGGAGGGGCGTCCAGTTGCCGGTCGATGTGGCGATCGATCAGTGCCGTGGCCGCATGGCAGCGCGCCTCGACGTCCGCGTCCCCGGGATAATTGGCACATCCGTCGATCATGCCTTGGGAACTGCCGTCCATCTCCTCGACGGTCATCGAGGTGAGGCCGGTGATGGCCTTCAGCGCTTCCGCCGAGACAGGCATTGCAAAGTCACGGACGAGATCACAACGCCCGCGCGGCCGGATCCCCTCGAGGATGCGTGTCGCAGCCGCCTCGAATCTCGGTTTCCAGTGATCGGCGACGGTGCGCGGGCTGAACGTGGGAAACAGCGCCCGGCGCTCCCGCATGTGCGCCTCGCCGTCCTTGCGCATCATGTTCTGCCCCATGAGGACAGTCATCAGTCCGCCGGGCTGGTCGGACGAAAGGACGTCCACCCGCTTTTCATGGCGATGGATGTCGTCGCGCCGCGTGATCAGGACAGCGTCCAGTTCGGGAACATGCGCAATCGGCGCTTCCTTTCGCATCCTGGCAAGATCAGGATAGGGATCCGACGCGAAGCTCGCGAGAGCGATATGGAATTCCGGTGCCCTTGCCATGTTCGTGACGCTATTCGTCCTTGCGCCGGATTCAACCACGTTCGGCCGGTTGACGTCATCTTCCGTTCCGGAAAGGCTCGGGACCATGCTTGAACAACTCGTGCTTGGCGCTGTGCTGACTCTCGCGACCGTTCTCGTCGTCGCCATGTCATGGTGGGCAATGGAAGCCGCATTGCTCCGCCTTCAGGCCTGGACGGCCAGGCCGCCTCTCGGGCCTCGGCTCATTTCGGTCCTGGTTCTTGTGCTGATCTGGACGCTTTGCATGATTGCTGTCGCGGTCTGGCTCTGGACCGTGGCCTTTCATCGTCTTGGCGTCTTCGCGAATGTCGAGGAGGCGGCCTATTTTGCGCTTGTGTCGTTCACGACGCTCGGATTCGGCGACATTCTCCTTCCATTGGAATGGCGGTTGCTGGGCGGGGTCGCCGCAGCCAACGGGCTCTTGCTGTTCGGCCTGCTCACGGCAATACTCGTCGAGACAATCCGTGGCGTCCGCCTCAACCAGCGAGACCGGAAGTGAACTGCCATTTGCTGGCAGTCCACGGATAGAGGTCTTGCGGCAAATTCGGCCGGAACCCGATGAATCGCTGGGTCCGGCATTCCCGTTGATGGCAAGATTGATCGAGATTCCGTCGCCAAGACGGTTTGGTGACGATCCGCTGTCGGCAAGGCGGCTTGATGACGGGACTGGACCAGATCCTGTTGTCAAGGCAGCCTTTGACGGCAAATCGTTGCCTACCAGGCAGTGAATGCGGCACTGCGCGCCATGCCAAGACCAGCGACCTCTCCCTGAAGCGGCGTTTCCTGCGAGCCGGACCGATCAAGGCCAAACTGCCCGCTGGGGCCGAATTTGACATAGGCGCCCGCCTTATCTCAAAAACTGGGGGATTTTCTGAGATAGCGACTGCCTTCACGCCTGGAATTTCAGACAAGCCTGTTCGTATCTCAGAAACTGCGGCGCTTCTTGAAATATGAACATCGCGGACTTCACGTCGGGCCAGCCCGAGGAACGGCATCAGTACAAGGCCTTCCTGCCAGAGCGCATCTGTCACGAACGGGTCATCGCCGACCCGGAGCTGTCAGAGTTGCTGGGCCGTGCCGACCGTGCGCTCGGAGAACTGAACGCCTTTGCCCAGCTGATACCGGACATCGAGCTCTTCATCCGCATGTACGTGGCCAAGAAGGCCACGCAATCGAGCCGGATCGAGGGTACGCAGACCAACATCGAGGACGCGTTCAAGGACGCCGAAGATCTGAAACCTGAAGAGCGCGATGACTGGGCGGAGGTACAGAACTACATCCGCGCGATCAATTTCGCGATTGAAGCGCCGGAGAACTTGCCCCTGTCCAACCGCCTGCTGCGCCAGGCCCATGAAATCCTGATGTCGGGTGTCCGGGGTGAACACAAGCAGCCGGGCCAGTTCCGCAAGAGCCAGAACTGGATTGGCATGAGCCTCAAGAACGCTGCCTTCATTCCGCCACACCACGATCATGTGGAGGACCTCATGGGCGACCTGGAGGCGTTCCTGCATGCCGATGACCTCCACGCGCACCCTTTGGTGCGCATCGCGATCGGGCACTACCAGTTCGAAACGATCCACCCGTGTCTGGACGGCAACGGACGCTTGGGGCGCCTGATGATATCGCTCTATCTGGCATCCGAGGGCCTGCTGGTAAAGCCCGCGCTGTATCTCTCGGACTATTTTGAGCGCAACAAGACGACTTATGTCGATCACTTGCAGGCGGTCCGGCAAGGCAATCATCTGCGCGAATGGCTGATCTTCTTCCTGCATGGCGTGGAGGGAACAGCGCGCGCTTCGGCTAGCGTGTTCCGCGACATTCTCGCCATCAAGGAGCGAATCGAGCGCGACGTGCTGCCGCGCTTCGGCGCCCGGCGTCAACACAACGCACAGGCGCTGGTGCGTCACCTTTACGCCCGTCCCGTGGTGGACGTGAGCGAGGCGGCGCGGATCATTGAGGCCACGACGAACACGGCCTCTGCCTTGATCACGGACATGGTTGCCCAAGGCGTCCTGGCCGAAATCACCGGCGGCCGCCGGAACCGGTTGTTCGCTTTCGACGAGTACATGGAGCTCTTCAGGAAGTGACGGCTTCCCGCCCAAGAGCATTCGTGTCCGGTTTCAACGCCCCACTTGACCAGTTGGCGGTGGAGGCGCTTCATGCCGGGTCCGTGCCAGATTGCCGCGGCCGCCGCTCTTCGTTGTCCTCGGCGCATTGGCGAAGAGACGTCAATCGCATCTGGAGCATTCCGGTCCGGGCGCCGAGCGGAGTTTCCGATGCCGCTCGGCTTCACTTGTCTTGCTTGGCGTCCTTTCCAGCAGCCTCGTCGAAGGAAACGCCCATCTGATCGCCGACTTTCTTCAAAAGCGGCAACTGGACCGCCATGTCCATGATGGCGTCCATGGCGGAGGCCACGGGCGTCCGCGAGGCGCCATCGCCGCCCTGGCTGCCGAGGCCCGTCACGTGATGGACGTTGATCGAGTTGATTCTCTCGGCCGGCTTGACCATTTCGCCGACGATCCTGGGCATTGCCTCGAGCCGTGCCTTTTCGAGCTCCATGGCCACCAGAGCGTCGGTGCGGACGTTCTCCGCCTCGATCCGGGCGCGATCGGCCTCCGCCTCCGCAAGCTTGACGGCCTTCTCGGCCTCCGCCGCCTCGCGCCTGGCGTCAGCCTTGTCCTTGGCGGTGGCCTTGTCGCTCTCGGCCTCAATGGCTGCCCGTGCCGCAGCAGTCCTCGCATCTGCCTCGGCGGCGACGCGTGCGAGTTCCGCACGGCGTTCGGCATCTGCCAGTGCGCGGACGGTTTCCACCGCCTCGGCAGCCTTCACGGCGTCGGCCCGCGTGGCGTCCGCTTCCATTTGTGCGCGGCTCCCTTCCTGGCTCTTGGCGGCTATCGCGATCTGGCGGTCCTGCTCGGCGATGGCCAGCGCCTGTTCGCGCTCCACCTCCGCGGCCTGAATGCTGCGCTCCATCTCGATCTTGGCCTCGGTCGCCGCCCGTTCGCTGTCGGCCTTGCGTCGGGCGACCTCGGCGATCTGGGCGGCAGCAAGCGTTTCGATCTCCTGCTGCTGGGCAATCTCGGCCCGGCGCTCCTCGAGATCGATCTCCAGGCGCTGGCGAGAGGCCTCCATGGCCGCGCGGCGCACGGACACCTCGCTGTCCGCATCGATTTCCGCCCGCTCCTTCTTCGACTTGGCGATCACTTCCGCCAGCTTGCGCATGCCCACCGCGTTGAAGGCATTGTTTTCGTCGAGCGCCGAGACCGGCGTCTGGTCAAGTCCGGTGAGCGAAACGCTGTCGAGCTGCAGGCCGTAGCGCGCGAGCGTGTCCTTCAGCATGTCGCGCACGTCCGCCACGAACTGCGCGCGGTTTTCGTGCAATTCATCCATCGTCATGCGCGCTGCCACGGAACGCAACGCATCGACCAGCATTCCGTCGATCAGGCTCCGCAGCTCGTCGCGCTGGAACGTCCGCTTGCCGAGTGTCTGTGCCGCCCGTGTGATCGCCTCTGCATCAGGCATGACCGAGACGTAGAATTCCGCCCCCACGTCCACGCGCAGCCGGTCCTGCGTGATGAGCGAGGACTCGCCGCGCCGGTCCACGTCCAGCCGGAGCGTCTGCATGTTCACCGAGCTGATTTCGTGAAAGTAGGGGATCGCCAGCACGCCGCCGTCGATCACCACGCGCCGCCCGCCGATGCCGGTGCGCAAGAGCGAGACCTCGTTCGTGGCACGCTTGTACCACCACGCCGCCAACGCGATGACGACCGCAAGGACGACGACTGCGAGAATGATCCAGCCTACCATGCCCATCTTCCCTTCTCCTCTATAGACCGTGCATGCCGCACAGGATGTTGGACGACATGCCCCCGTCGGCGGGGATGTTCGTGCCCCTGATCCAGGTCGTCATGTCAGAAAGCAGGAACATGATGACCGGGGCGATGTCTTCGGTGGTGCCGGGCCGGTCCATGACCTTGCGATCCTCTTCGGCCCGTGCCCCAAGCGTGCGCAGAAAGTCCCCCAGGATCGGCGTGTCCACCGGGCCGGGACTGACTGCGTTCATGCGGATTCCCCGGTCGCGCCAGGTCCAGCGGTTCTGCATCGTCCAGACGACCAGCGCCTCCTTGGAAAAGAAGTAGCTGCGTCCGCCCTCGCTCGACACCTTCCATCGTTCGATGAAGTCGTCCACGTTGTGAAAGCCCAGCGTGCCGGACGCCTTGATTGCATCGACGGCCTGCGGCCATCCGAATCCGGCCAGCGAGGCGACATTCACGATGCTGGCGCCATCTTTGAGTTTCGGGATCAGGCCGTAGGTCAGGTGCTTCAGCCCGATCAGGTTCACCTTCAGCAACAGGTCCGCCTCATGTGTCGGCGGCAGGCCTGCGTTGTTCACCAGGCCGTCGATCCCGTCAGGCAGCGCGTCCACCAGCGCGTCGATCGTCGCCTCGTCCGACAGGTCGGCGCGGTAGAACTCCTCCACGTGGTCGAAGTTCTTGTTGAGGTCCACGCCCAGAACCTCGGCCCCTTGCTTGGACAGGATGCGCGCGGTTTCCCAGCCAATGCCCGACGAGGAGCCGGTGACGACGATGCGCTTGCCCTTGACGAGGTCTCTCATGGCCTAAAACGCCGGCGGATACGGCCGGCCCCCTTTGTCGAGCGTGATCCAGCGGGTCTCCATGAACGTCTCCATCGCCCACCTGCCCCCGTGGCGGCCGACACCGCTGGCCTTGGTGCCGCCAAAGGGTGCGTGGCACTCGTCGTTGATGGACGAACAGTTGACATGCGCCATGCCGGTTTCCAGCTGCCGGGCGATGGCCATGGCCCGGTCCTCGTTCCGCGAGATGATCCCGGCCGACAGCCCGTATTCCGTGTCGTTCGACATGGCGATCGCCTCCGCGTCCGTGCGGAAGGGCACGACGACGGCGAGCGGACCGAAGGTTTCCTCGTTCCAGACGTCCATCTGCGGCGTCACGTCCGTCAGGATCGTCGGCTCCACGAACCGCCCGTTCACAGTGCCGCCCCGCGCCACCTTTGCGCCCTTCGCGACGGCATCGTCGATCTGCGCGGCAACGCGGGCGACCTGGCGGTCGTTGATCAGCGGCCCTATCGTGACGGACTTGTCGGCCACGCTGCCGGTCTTCAGCTTGGCGCCGCGAGCGACGAATTTCTGAAGGAATTCGGCGTAGACGTCTTCCTGGACGAGCACCTTTTCAACGCTCATGCAGATCTGGCCCTGGTGCATGAACGATCCAAAGCTTGCCGACGAGGTCGCCCGTTCCATGTCCGCGTCTTCGAGCACGATCAGGCTGTCCTTGCCGCCAAGCTCGATGCAGCACTTCTTGAGATGCGCCCCGCACTTGGCCGCGATCATGCGGCCGACGGCAGTGGAGCCGGTGAAGGAAATCCCTTTCACGGCCGGGTTGTCGATCAGCTCGTCCCCAACTGCAGGCGTGCTGTCGCGGGACGCGGTGATGACGTTGAAGACGCCCGGCGGCACGCCCGCCTCCTCCAGCACCTCGGCAAAGATCAGGCCGCCCGCGTAGGGGGTTTCCTCGGAAGGTTTCAGCACGATCGTGTTGCCAGCGCCGAGCGCAAAGGCAATCCCGCGCGACGTCAGTATGCCCGGCACGTTCCACGGGCTGATCACGCCGATCACGCCCATGGGCACCTTCACGGCGGTGGACACCTTTCCGTGATGAGAGGGCAGGACCTCCCCGATCGCGGCGTAGCAGAGCGCGCCCGCCGCGCGGAAGGTCTCGGCCACGTGGCCCGCCTCGAACACGCCCTTGCCGTAGTGGCCGCCGCCTTCGTGCTGGACTGCCGCCACGAAATCGGGGACGCGCCCTTCCCAAACGTCGGCGATTCTGGACAGCAGGTGCGCGCGGTCCTGAAA